>JBDLHZ010000415.1:0-1500 GCA_039715135.1 Verrucomicrobiota bacterium | reverse complement strand
GACCTCCATGGAGCAACTCTTTGCCGTCGCCGACGCCGGCATGCTCATGCCTCCGAAAAGCACCTGGTTCGAGCCGAAGCTTCGCTCAGGACTGTTGGTCAATACGCTGGACTAGGGATTTAGACAAGGAACCGGCATGAAAAGAACAGTACTTGCATTCATTACTCTCGTCTCGCTTTCCGTGCTTTCAGGATGCTCGACGGTTCCGATCATTGGGAGAAAGCAGATGTCGCTTATCCCGCCCGGTCAGATGATCGTTCAAAGCGCAGCGAGCTACCGCGAAGTCGTCTCGGAAGGGCCGTTGTCCACCAATCTGGAACAGACCGAGACCGTGCGGCGTGTTGGCCGCCGGATTTCCGCGGCTGTAGAACAATATTTCCGCGATCAGGGGCAAATGGAGCCATTGGCCGGGTTCGATTGGGAATTCAACCTGATCGAGGAGGATGTGCCGAATGCGTGGTGCATGCCCGGCGGCAAGGTGGCGTTCTACACCGGTATCCTGCCTTTTACCAAGGACGAAACCGGCATCGCCGTGGTGATGGGACACGAGGTTGCACACGCAGTGGCGGGGCATGGTCGCGAGCGGGCGAGTCATCAGCTTCTCCAGCAGGGGGGCGGATATCTGGCTTCGATATTCACGAGTGAATCCGACTACCACGAGGCTATCATGCAGGTGTATGGCCTAGGTACGCAGATTGGCGGAATCCTGCCGTTTTCGCGCCTGCATGAAAGCGAGGCCGACCAGCTTGGGCTGGTTTTCATGGCGATGGCGGGCTACGATCCGAATGCGGCGGTCGGTTTTTGGCAACGCATGGCCGCGGCAAATTCCGGTGCTCCGCCTGAATTCCTGAGTACGCATCCCGCCGACGAAACACGCATCCGAAAGTTGCGCGAATATCTGCCCGAGGCCATGCAGTATTACCAGCCCCGGCAATGAATTGACTGGAACGGCTTGCCTGAGGAGTAGAGTACATGCGTTTTCATTTGACGCCACTTGCGGGCAGGCGGGCCGCCTGCGGTACGTATCGCCTCCGGCTCGGCGGTTCTGTCAAGATGTAGCCCATGCAATGTGCGTCAAGCCAATCCGAAATTGTTCTACCGTTCGGACGGTGCGGGGATCGGAACGCCTTTGCTTTCGGGATATCCAAAGACCGGGTTGCCGTCGGTGTCCCATGTGAATTTCTTGATGTTGATATCGCGGTTCCATCCGGCGCCCTTGTGTTTGGCCGTGTGGTAGATGATCCAGTCCTCCTCGCCGTCGGGCGACTTGGTGAACGATGCGTGTCCGGGGCTGAATACGGTTCCCGTGCCGCCGAATACGGGCGTTCGGGACTTGGTCCATGATTTTGGATCGAGGGGGTCGTCGCCGGTCAGTCTCAACTGGCCGAGGCAATAGTGGTCGGTCCAGCTTCCGCTGGCGGAGTAGACGACAAAGGTGTTTCCGTTGTTTTGCAGCACCTGGGGTCCTTCGTTGACAAATGGTTCGCCGATTCGTTCCCA
>JBDLHZ010000414.1:0-1504 GCA_039715135.1 Verrucomicrobiota bacterium | reverse complement strand
CGGCCGGGAGGGACTGCGCCCCCTCAAGGATCCAATCCCCCACCGCCAATGGAACCGGCAGGGTGGATGGCGCCACCGCCGGAGGTTCGAAGAAGGCCGGATCGTAGTGCCGCCCCTTAACCATGAAGAGCAGTGCCAGAACGAGCGGAAGCAACCAACCGGCAAGCAGAAGAACACGACGCATAATGCAGGGTTCCTAGGCCAAAACGCTTTCGGCGCGGCGGATGTGGTGAACCACCGGCACGCCATTCCGGCAGGCACGTTCGCAAAGATTGCAATCGCCGCAGATTGAAGGCGAAGGAATCCGGCTCAATTCCCGGTAGGTTTCGTAGGCGGTTCCTACATATTCCGAATGCTCCAGATAGTAGTCGGAACAGCGCACCACGTCCGCCACTTGGAAGCCCTGCGGGCAGGCCGTTTCGCACTCGCCGCACATCCGGCAATGGCCGGTCATGGCAACCTGCGCCGACTCGCGTAGCTGGATCCCCGCCTGCCCGTCCAGCGGAGCCTTGGAAGCCTCGACCAGCTTCTTGATGTCCGCAAAGGAAGCAACACCGCGGTTGATTGTCGTGACACCGGCCGTCGCAAGATAGTGGGGGGTCACCTCGAACTCAGAACCGGTCAGGTTTTTATGCGTTTTCATCAAAACGATTCCGAGGCCTTCCTTCTGCGCCCGCTCGAAGATCGGAAGAAACTCCTCTTCCATGCTGAGGGTATAGGACGGCATGAGGACATCGTAGAATCCTTCGTCGAGCGCCGCCTTCATGCACTCGGCCGTTTCCGTGTGGGAGGTCAGGCCGATGTATTTGAACTTGCCCATCTTCTTCCAGCGCTCGGCACCTTGACGATACTTTGATTTGCGCACCTTTTTGGCCTTGTGGATGTTGAAGAAGGCAATGTCCACGCTATCCACGCCGAGCGTTTCGAGCGCGGCATCCATGGCGGCATCATCGTCGGGTTCCCAGGTGATTTTCAGGCCGAGGACAACCTTGTCGCGCTGGCCCTTGATGGCCTCCGCGACATTCTTGATGGCGGAGCCGCCCGCATAGCCCGTGGAGGTGTGGATAAAGTTCATGCCCTGGGCGATGGCGAACTTCATCACATTGACGTCCTGGCCCGGACCCGTACCCAGCGACACCACCGGAATCATCAGATCGGTCTTGCCCAGCTTGCGCATTTCAAGGCCGGATGCCGGAGGTGTTTCTTCGGCGGCCCGGACACTGCCAGCCACAGCGGCGGCACCGGCCAACACACCGGCGCTCTTAAAAAAATCCGAACGGGAACATTGGTTTGAATCATTCATGGCAATCCTCCATTTAATTAGCATCGACTACAGCCGCCCAATAACGTTGGCATTTTAAGCAAAACCAATGCGTTCCGTCAAACCAGTAGCGCGGAGCGTGATTTCCCGAAAGAAATAACGGCCATCGGGAGTTGCCCAATAGGTTAATGGTCGTTTCATTCAATTATAGCAGTGCATTATCACACCTGTTAAAGTGTGGTA
>JBDLHZ010000413.1:0-1514 GCA_039715135.1 Verrucomicrobiota bacterium | reverse complement strand
GAATTGAACGACTTCGGGGTCGGAGAACATTTTTAGTTCCCACACGCGTTGCCGCCACGCATGGGTCAGCGACTTTAGGTGATCCGATTCCATGGAGGGATGGAATATCAGTTCGGTAAGTCCGGGGGAAAGTGCGCGGATCTGGGTCTTGAAATTTTCCACCTTTACGTCGTAGGTGTCGGCAGAGTCGATATAGCTGAAGGCATCCAGTCTGGGCAGGGCATACTGGTTGGCCAGTTCAATGGTGCATTCGTCGATCGGGTAGCCGAGGCTCCGGTATTTCGCGACAACCTTCGGGTCGGAAAGCTCCATGGCATTGGCGGGAATTCCATAGTCCTCTGCCACGCGGAAGAAAACCTCTACATAGTCCGTGCATCCGTAGAGCGCACCCATGTGGGTGTCGATGTGGTTCGGGCGGTAGCCTAGGGCGATGGCGCGGTCGATCTGTGCCCTGATCTCCTTTTCAACCTCTTCGGTGGAGGCGTGCTGGATCACCTCGGCAACGGTGGGCCAGAGCTTGCCTTCTCCGTCGATGAGACCGGGAACCTCGTTGGAGGGGGCGACCGGTTCCCAGCGGTAGTCTTTCCATTCGCTCGTCAGCGTCAGGTGCATGCCGAGGTCTTCCCCGGGGTGGGCGATGGCCCACTTTATAAACTCTTCCGCCTTGGGGCAGGGCATCATGATGGCGGCGGACTGGATCTGGTCGGCTTCAAGCAGTCGTGCGGTCGCAAGGTTGGCCTCTTCGCACATGCCCACATCGTCGGCATGGAGCATGAGGATTCTTTTCCCGGCGGGATAGCCAAGCTTTTCGGCGTTGGTTTTAGGCTCGCCTGCCCGGCAGCCTACGGTTGCCAGGGCGAGAAGGATTGCGATGGGTTTGAGTTGCATGCTTTTGCCTCTTTTATACGCGCAGGAAGATCTTGTTTCTATAGAGAGAGTACAGCCCCAGCCATTCGATGGCGAGCACGCCGAGGGTAATGATTGCCGGCCCCCATGCCCCGGCGGGCGTGGCCAGCCAGCCCCAATCCAAGGCTTTCGAGGCCGCCTCGAAAAATGCGCCGCCTTCGATGATCCAGAGTGTAGGGATAAGGGGACAAGTACACCAGAGAAAGCAGGGAAATCAACGGATTTGTGCCTTCGGGAAGAGTCGGGCTGCATTCTGGAAAAAGGGTTGGCTTCGATTTGAACACAAACTAGGCTTCCGGGGTCTTGAATGCGGAGGCGGTGCAATGAAAAGAGCGATTCTGGTGATGGCATTTGCTGCCGGTTTGGTGGCAGGCGGAGGAGTGATGACAAACAAGGTGGTCAAGACGGACGCGGAGTGGAAGGCGCAGTTGACGGACGAGCAGTACCGCGTCACCCGGAAGAAAGGCACCGAGCGTCCATATACCGGGAAGTACTGGAAACACAAGGAGCTGGGCATTTATTCCTGTGTCTGCTGCGGAACAGACCTGTTTCTCTCCGATGCAAAGTTTGATTCCGGCTGCGGCTGGCCCAGCTATTTCAAGCCGATC
>JBDLHZ010000412.1:0-1516 GCA_039715135.1 Verrucomicrobiota bacterium | reverse complement strand
TTTGGCAAAATTCGCGGGAACTATATCAGGATTGCCCTACGGGTCAATCCCGACCGGGGCTTTATTAGCGCGGTGGAAAATCAAAGTGGTACTCGAAGAGGTCGACCAGCTTTTTGCAGAAGGCCTCCTCATCAGGCCCCGTGACTTGGATGACGACTTCCGCACCCTGTTCCAGTCCCAGCGTGATGCATTCCAGCGCGGATGTAAGGTCGCATGAGCCAGATTCCGCCGCAACGAGAATTTCGCCTGCATAGGCCAGCCCCTCCTTCACAAGAACGGCAGAAGGCCGACAATGAATACCGGCCTCGTTTTGGACAATTGCTTTGGCTTCAAACATCCAAAGACCCTAGACCTGAAAGCCTCCCTAGTCAATCTGGTGGATCAGTGAAAGCGCAACTTTGGAAAACGGCATGCCCAGCAAACTATCCGTCTGCCCCCCTGTGGCCCGCACAACATCCCCTTTTTCAATCTCCAGCCGCAGATCGTTTCGTTCCAACGAAAATTTCGGGGTTCCGCCATATTTCCACTTGTCGGAAAACTGCCTTTCCAGCAAAGGCTGGAGCATCGTTTCATCGAGATCGGCTTCCGACCATTGATACGGCGTCTCGTCGCCATAAAACGCCCGAAAAACGCCTTTCAGCGCCAACGAAAGCTCTGCTACATCAAGACCAAGGTTCGCCACCTCCGCCGGAACCGAGGAAATGGCGCGGGTTTCGATTCCCCCGAACATCGGGCCAAGATAGCGGTTCAGCCGCTCCAGATCCGTATTGAGCAACAGGGTTCCATGGTGCAGCGCCCTGCCCCTTCTAAAGCAAAAGGCATTGCCCGAAAACTTACGTCCCTCCACGCCTAGGTTGCTCTTGCCGCTTTTTTCCGCATGGATGCCGAAGGTTTCCAAGGCAGCCAAAACCATCCCGTAGGCCTGTTCTTCGCGATATTCCCTTCGGTCGACAATCACGCAGTAGTTTAGGTTGCCTGCATCGTGGTAGACCGTGCCACCGCCTGAAATGCGGCGCGCCAGCGGCACGCCCTCCTCCCGCATCAAGTCCAGGCGGCATTCGCGCCACGGATTCTGGTTCTTGCCCATCACCACTGCACAATCGCTTCGCCAAAGGAACAACACTGGCCCGCGATCAACAACCTGTTCCATCAGGTATTCCTCGATCGCAAGGTTCCGATAGACATCCATACTCTGGGATTCAACAATCAACATCTTACATACGGCTTACTGAATCCACCACAGAGGACACAGAGGAACACGGAGCAGGTCATGCAAATTCTCTGCGAACCTCTGTGTCCTCTGTGGTGAAAATTCTTTTATGGTGCAACTCGCACGTTTCGTGGTTTAATTGACATCATTATGACAAAGATCACCGAGCAGTTCATCCGAAAAATACCCAAGACCGACCTTCATCTGCACCTCGATGGATCGCTACGCCTCCCGACCCTCATCGAAATGGCCAAGGTCGGTGGAATTGAACTGCCCTCCTATGAAGAAAACGGACTAAACGAGCTG
>JBDLHZ010000411.1:0-1596 GCA_039715135.1 Verrucomicrobiota bacterium | reverse complement strand
CACTAATTTCTGTCGAAGGATTAGTGTCAATTAGTGAAAATTAGTGGTTAAACACTTCACGGCAGAGCAGGTTTGGAAAGGAAATGAAATGAAGATAATACGTTGTTTTAGCATGGTGTTTTTTCTCGGGGCCGCCGCATGCAGCTCTTTGGAGAATCACGTTGATCCGGAGACCGCCCGCCCGTTCCCGATCGTCGCGTGGATAGGGCCGGGTTCCGACATTCTCTCGGATTCCACCATTTCAGATATGGCCGATGCGGGGTTCAGTCTCTGGCATCTGCATAACATCCGCGATCCCGAATCGATCCAAAAGGCGCTGGAGCTCGGCGGCAGGCATGGAATCGGCGTCTTTGTTGTCGATGATCGCATACGTCATAAAAAAGGAACGACCGGGTTGCCTTCGAAATCCGATATCGAGGCGGCTGTCGGGCAGTGGATGTCCTATCCGGCTCTGGCCGGATATGGAATCCGGGATGAACCGGCTGCCCATGAATTTCCCGAGCTGGTCCGCATCAAGAACATTGTTGCCGGCATCGACCCCGACCATCGGGCCTACGTCAATCTTTTCCCGACCTATGCCAGTTCCGGCCAACTCGGAGCACCGGCATACATCGATTATGTGGAAGACTTCATGAGGGCGTTCATGCCCAGCGTGCTCTCCTACGACCACTACTCCATCAGCACTTGGAAGGGGCTTCACGTTGGGGTCACGTATTACGAGAACTTGGAAATCATCCGCCAAGCGGCATTGAATGCGGAAGTGCCGTTTTCGGCGTTCACACTGAGCATCCCCCATTGGAGCTATCCGCAACCGACCGAGGGGCATATCCGGTTCCAGCTCTACAGCGCCTTGGCGTATGGCGCCAAGGAACTCCAGTATTTCACCTATGGTTCGGTTGACAATCCTGACTACAGTGACGGGATTATCGACAAGGAAGGCAATACGACCGCCACCTACGGCATGGCCTCGAAAATCAATTGGGAGATCCAGCGGATGGGCCCCGTGCTCCTCGATCTAAAATCCACGGCGGTTTTCCACACCGATCCGCAGCCTTCCGGCACGAAACCGTTCGCAGGCCATGGCGGGCTGGAAAAGTGTTGGGGCGAGGCCGTGCTCGGATTCTTCGAGGATTCGGAAGACCAAACCTGGCTTATGGTCGTCAACCGGAATCCTTTCGATTCGGCGAGGATCAAATTGAAGTTTGCGGACACCGTTGAATCCGTCGGGGAGCTTGACCGGACGAGGGAGGGCCGCATCGTCAATCCGGTCGAGCTGGAGAAACAGAGGTTGAACCTCCCGCTGGCGGCAGGCGATGGGAGGCTCTTCAGAATCGACATGTAGCCCGGCAAAGTAGGGCAAGGCCCGCAAGGTTCTGGAGGTTTGTCCGCCTGTTTCGAAAAGCCTGATAGAGTTCGACCGCACCGGCGAAGCCATGGAGGCGGAGCGCACCGTAATTTCCGGCCTGATTGAGAAACTGCAAAAAGAAGAAAGCGCATCTGAATGATGACATGCACATTGCAAGGGAGGGAGACCGACGAATCGGAATCCGTGGTTCTGTCGGTTCCGGCGCCCGTGCAGGAACCGCCTCGGTCGGA
>JBDLHZ010000410.1:0-1600 GCA_039715135.1 Verrucomicrobiota bacterium | reverse complement strand
TCCTTGTCCCAAATGATGTCGTCGATGGTTTCGAGAATCATCGGGGTGTCATTAAACCGCGCATCATCCATGATGTAGCGGAAAACCTCCAGCCCTAGTTCGCCTTTTCCAAGGCTGTGATGGCGGTCGACGCGGCTTCCGATCTCCTTTTTCGAGCCGTTCAGGTGCATGCCGTGCAGATATTCAAAGCCAACGATGTTTTCAAACTCCTCGAAAACCGCATCGCACCATCCGGCAGTGCGCAGGTCGTAGCCCGCAACGAAGGTGTGGCAGGTGTCGAGGCAGACACCGACACGGGATTTGTCTTCGACCTGGTCAA
Organism: Verrucomicrobiota bacterium; assembly: GCA_039715135.1. Lineage (GTDB taxonomy): Bacteria > Verrucomicrobiota > Kiritimatiellia > Kiritimatiellales > Pontiellaceae > Pontiella. Next base: position 1,281 of record JBDLHZ010000410.1, on the reverse strand, counting down.
TGATTTCGGCGAGGTGCTCGAAGCGGTAGCCGAGATTGGTGCCTTGGCCGGCGGTGTTTTCAATCACCGCCATCACACCTTTTGTTTGATCGATCGCAATATTGAGCGATTCGGCAATGGTGGTCAGGCATTCGCTTTCGGAAACCTGCTTGAGATGGCTGCCGGGATGGAAGTTGAGCCGATCCAATCCCAGTTGCTCGCACCGCTGCATTTCATCGATAAAAGCGGCCCGCGACTTTTCGAGTTTTTCCACTTCGGGATGGCCGAGGTTGATCAAATAGCTGTCGTGGGGAAGGATGTGTTCCGGTTTGAAGCCGTTGTCCGCGCAGTTTTTCTTGAAGGCGTCGATGTTTTTCGACGTCAGCGCTTTGGCACTCCACTGCCGCTGGTTCTTGGTAAACAGCGCAAAGGCATTCGCCCCGATCTTCGCCGCGTTGAGTGGCGCATTCTCCACTCCGCCGCTGGTGCTCACATGTGCTCCGATGTATTTCATTCAATTCCTCCTCGCTTCGGGAAACATGCATGGAACCACAAACCCGGAGCCGATAAAAGCCCGCATCCCCGGCAACAACCATCCATGCCATGTTAAATCCAGAGTGACGATCGTCACTTTGGATTTAACATGGCGGTGCTGTTGGGCGATGTCTTTGCTTTGCAATCGGAGCCGCCAATCTGCTTAATTGCAGACATGGATTCAACCATGGCCATTTCCGATATCGAGATCACTGTGCTGGACTATGAAAGCACGGGGGCTTTGCGCGGCTATCCCAACGAGCCGTGGCAGATAGGCATGGTGTTGCTCAAAGGCGGAAAGGTCGATCCGGACTCGATGATCGAGAGCTTGCTGCGGGTCGACATCAATCGCCCGTTCAACCCCCACGCCCCCGGACGGCACGATGTGCTGCGCGACAAGATTTCCGAAGCACCGACCCCGCAGGAGTTATGGCCGCAGATCAAGCAGTGGGTCGTTGGTCGTCCGCTCTGCGCCCACAATGTGGCGACGGAGAAAAAGTTTACGCGTGCCATGGCGCCGCTGCATCGGTTTGGTCCATGGATCGATACCCTCCGGATTGCCCGCAAGGCGTGGCCGGGATGCCCGTCCTATGCGTTGGATGATTTGACCGCGATGCTCGGTCTCAGGCAACGGGTCGACAACCTTTGCCCAGGCAGGCAAGCCCACGACGCGCTTTACGATGCCATTGCTTCCGCCATGTTGCTGGAGCATCTGCTCGAACAGCCGGGGTGGGGGAATATCACACTCGCGGAATTGGCTTCGATCTA
>JBDLHZ010000409.1:0-1617 GCA_039715135.1 Verrucomicrobiota bacterium | reverse complement strand
GGATGCATGGGTGCCGGTGGCCGTCACCGCCCCGGGCTGTGTCCAGCCCATCGCCTACCACGGCTCGGCTCATCTCAATGCCCTGGCAAAAGCCGACGGGCTGGTCTGCGTACCAAGGGAAACCCGCGAACTCGCCGAGGGAACCATCGCCGATGTCAGACCCGTTTGACCGCCGGATCAGCTATCTGCGCATCCCCTCTTCACGCTAAACGGCATCGACCGCCACGAATAGGCTTGATCTCATTCACCCCAACTGCCTGTGTCAACTTGCCATGCTGCGACACACTCGACGCAGGAAAGACCTTTCGGCATAGTTTGCCCTTCAGAACAACGAGGCATATTACGAACGCATCACCGCCTTCTGCTCAAATCCTTCCGCAAACAGGTGCGGAGGACGGGGTATTAAATACGCACGATCCATATTTAGATTTCCGGGCACGGGAATCCTTTTGCTGCACATACGCTGCGGATCACAGGTTTCTTAAAGGTCTTCCGGTTTCAACCCGGTGTGCTTGGCCATTCGAGCCAGCATTCGCGGGCCGATTTCTTCACGATCATGAAAAGCGAAAACATAGTTGGGCCACCCGGAGCGGGAGAGTACTTTGTGGGAGGTTCCCGACTGGCGCTTAACCATCCATCCTATCCGCAACAAAGCCCTTAGTACCTGTCTGGCTTTTTTTGACGGCCATTGGCTCATGCAGGCACCGCAAACAATTCATCCAACGCTGGAACCCTTTCGCCGTGTTCCAGACGATCCGCAACGGCCCGCAAGGCAAGTGTTTCAACACGGTCGATGGCATCCCGGCGGCTTTCCGCATAAACCAGTGCGCCGGGAATCTCGGGAATCTCCGCAATCCAGCGACCATCTTCTTCCCGCTCAATTTCAACATTCATACCGTCATCCTCCGAAAACCGGAAAGTACCGACAACCCATCGCTTTTCCCAGAAATAAAAATTCCCTTTCCGTCAACACCCCGCCTTTGGGGGTTTGGTTTTGTATTCAGCCGGTTCTCCGGCAACACATGGAAGCTTTTGATCCGACAGTTTCCGAGACCCGCGATTGACCAGCTTGCGGCCTGACGTCTGCTCTTTTTCGCGAAGCGCCGCAAATATCCGATGAATGTCGTTTCCATACCGCGCGGCATGCTCGCTACGGTAGCGATGGATTTCTTCAACAATCGGATCGTCAATCATTCGAGTTTCCTGCCCATGAAGCTAGCGGGTTGCTGTAGCCGATGCCAGAAACAAACCATTCGCAACCGAGCTTCATTGCAACTTCCTGATTCAGAAGGGAACAGGGTAGCCGACGAGCCCCTGAAAGGCAAGACGAAATGAAACTTGAATCTGAAACCTTAAACTTGAAAAGACACTCTCGACAGTAGAGGGGCAGGCGCTTCGGTTTATGGATATCGCGAATGAATCGGCAATCACCTTGGAGCTTTAAAGCCGATGGTTGGAGTCGCCACGATTGACCTCCACCGGACAGCCATGGTATCGTTTTGCCTTTAATCCACGAACAACCATGGAAAGAACCGTGACATCGACCACCGCCAAATCGTCGGATTTCGACAGTGTTCTTGCGCAGCATGCCTGCGAGGAGGGCCAGTTGATCCCCCT
>JBDLHZ010000408.1:0-1650 GCA_039715135.1 Verrucomicrobiota bacterium | reverse complement strand
GTTTTAGCGGGTTTGTCTTTTTTCTTGCCGGTGTTGATGTCCACGCCCTGGATGGGGGTGGTCATATCGGAAACGATGAGTTGGTCGCCGTCGGTGATGCCATTGCGAACGAGCACCTGGTTCGCATCGCGCCAAAGGACATCGACCTCGCGGATGTCGAGCTTGTCGTCCTGTGCAATCCAGATGAAGCGGTTTTCGTGCAGGGCGTTGCGGGGAATGCTATAGACATTATTCTCTTCACGGCCGCTAATTTCGGCGCGGACAAATTCGCCGATCAACAATGCGGTTTTATCCGCGTTTTCCGGCTGCAGGCAGAGCGGATCCTGTACTTTCACCAGCAGGCGCGCCATACGCCCCCGCTCCTCCAGATCACCAAGCAGTTTGATGACCCGCCCCTCGCGAATTGCGTTGGCATTGGTGTTGGAGAGCACCTTGACGGCACTTCCCGGAATATCCAGCCATTCCAGCCGATCGACTGGAATGGAAACCTTGATCCAATAGGCGTCAGTCCCGGCCAGCCGGGCAAGCTGTCCGGCGGGGGTGGCCTGCGAACCGACGTTGACGTTCCGTTCGAGCACGACGGCATTGAACGGCGCGTGGATCTGCGTGCGTGCAAGATCGATTCTGGCTTTTTCCTCCGAAGCCTTCGCCGCCTGCAAGGCGGCCTTGCTGGCGGCCAGGTGCGGGATACGCAGGGCGAGTTCCTTTTCCTGCTCCGAGGCATCGTCGGTCTTCAGCAGTTCCCATTCGCGTTGGGCCACGTCCTGGCGACCCAACTCCATCTTGTGGTTGAAGCGTGCCGTTTCGAGCTTCGATTCGGCGGCGGCCAGCGCGAGTTGGTAGTCGACCGGATCGATCTCCAGAATTTCGTCTTCCTTTTTCAGCAAGCCGCCTTCGATGAATCCGGGCGACATCGAAACGATTTCCCCCCCGACCCGTGCGCGCAGCATGATCTGCTCGGCGGGGATCACCGTTCCGGTGAGTTGCAGTATGACCGTTTCGTTGCTTTTGCGAAGCTCCTGCGTTTCGACCAAGGCGGTCATTCTCGGCTTCTTCTTCTTTTCCGCCTTCGGGGCGGTCATGACCAGGATACGGTTGATGCCGATGGCCCCTAGGATCAGGGCGATGCTGATGATTGCGATTGTGCTTTTACGCATGGGTCGTCTCCGTTAATTCGATGAAAGTTCATTGGGCCAGCTGCCGCCGAGGGCGCGGTACAGGTTGATGCGGTGCTGCAACAGGGTGTATTGCGCCGCAACACGCTCGCGTTCCAGGGACTGGAGGCCGTTGAGCTGGATGAGTACGGTGGTGTATTCGACCAACCCGTTGCGGTAGCGGTTGAGCGACTCCTCGTGGGATTGGCGTGCCGCGTCGAGCCGTTTGTCGAGCAGGGCGATATATTCGTGCTGCTTCTGCTCGGAGACGAGGGCGTCCTCGACCTCTTTGATGGCATTGATAACCGTTTCGCGGTAGGCCGCCAGTCGTTCATCGACCACGGCGCGGGTGCGTTCCACCTCGGCCTTGCGGCGTCCGCCCTCGAAGATCGGGCCGGTCACGCTGGCGGCCAGGTTGGCGATCCAGTTGTCGAAAATATCGGAAACATCAATATCACTATTTCCATATCTGGCCGAACCGGTCAGCCGGATGGTG
>JBDLHZ010000407.1:0-1671 GCA_039715135.1 Verrucomicrobiota bacterium | reverse complement strand
GCGGAAAATTCGCACACGGAGGCGATTGCCAAGGACATTAATGAACTCAAGCTGATCGACGGCTTTTCGGTCGAAATGGTTTGGGGCGAAACGCGCGAGTTTGCCGAAAAGGCGGCGGAGGCGGGGCAAATCCCGAACATCGTGGATGATCCGGTGGAGATGCTGGGCAAAATAGACGCTTTAATAGTCGACCATCGGCATCCAAAGTTTCATTTGGAAGCAGCGCTTCCATTTATAAAAGCCGGTATTCCGGCTTTTATCGACAAGCCGTTCTGCTACCGGGCGGAGGAAGGAAAACGGTTCCTGGAAACCGCGCGGGAATGCGGGGCTTCCGTAACCAGTTTCAGCGTAATCATCCATCAGAAGGCCTTTCTGGATTTCAAGGCGGAGATGGGCGAGGCCGGGAAGGTGCTGGCCGGCGAAACCTGGGGCGTGTGCGATCTGGACAGCCCGCACGGCGGGGTCTTCTTCTACGGCATCCATCAGGTGGACATGGCTCTGAAGGCCTTTGGCTACGATGTTGAAAAAGTGCTGATGACCCGCAACGGCAACGGGGCCACCGGGCAGCTGATGTATCCCGACGGCAAGATCGTGACGATGCACATGATCAAGGAAGGCTTCTGGGGCTTCGGCATCGGGGTGGTCGGAACGGAAAAGGCGATCCATCGGTCGATTCCAATGGACGAGCACATGTATTTGACTGGCGAAAAGACCTTCTGCAAGATGTTCGAAACCGGCGAGGAACCGGAGACAGGCGAAGGGATGCTCGTGCCGGTACGGGTGCTGGAGGCGCTGGAAAAGTCAATAGAGTCCGGCCAGCTCGAGAATGTGCTGGAATAGGAACCACAGATGAACTCAGATGGACGCAGATAAAACAAATATCCGTACAATCTGTGGTAGAGAATTTAAACAGAATAATTGGGAGCCTCTTGCAAAACCTCTGGCAAATGTACAACGGTGTAGCGCGTGCTTCCATTCTGATGGAGCACGCATCGCTTGGAATCAACAGGTTGCGGAAAAGGCGCGCTCCCGCAGACGGGAAGCACGCACCACACCATGGCTGGGTTTTGAAGCATTCTTTTTGCGCTCCTTGTGTTCTTTCGCGGGTAATAGATCCGGGATTACGATTTCAACGAGTTGAACGGTTTGAACGAGCGAAGCAATTTAACGATAGGAGGGAACAGTGAGCGAGCTGGCATTGCTGGGCGGAAGCAAAACGATTGAAAAGGAACTTCCCGCAGAAACATTCAAATGGCCGGTCATTACAGGCGACCACCGCAAGGCGGTACTGGATGTGATTGATCGGGGCGCGATGAGCGGCAGGGATGTTACGGATGAATTCACTGCGGCCTACGCAAAGGATTTCGAGCGCAAGTATGCGTTGATGTGCAACAACGGCACGGCGGCGATCCATTCCGGATTCTGGGCGATGGGCGTGGGCTGCGGCGATGAGGTCATCTGTCCGTCGATCACTTTCTGGGCCTCCGTCCTGCAGGTCTATTCGCTGGGGGCGACGCCAGTCTTTGCCGACATCGATCCGGAAACCCTTTGCCTTGATCCAACGGATTTCGAGCGGTGCATCACCGAGCGCACCAAGGCGGTCGTGGTGGTTCATTATGCGGGTCATCCGGCGGACATGGACCGGATCATGGAAATCGCCGACCGGCACGG
>JBDLHZ010000406.1:0-1676 GCA_039715135.1 Verrucomicrobiota bacterium | reverse complement strand
CTCAATACCGGTAAGGTGCCCGGCGCGAAGACCATCGAGGATGTCCGGCGTTTCTACGAGGCGCAGGTTCCCATGAACCGCGGTTGCGACGGCGAGGATGTCACAAAAGCCATTCTCTATTCCGTCGAGCAAAAATATGAAACTGGACAGGCCATCCCCGTCACAGGCGGGCAAGTGATGTTGAATTAGGGGAAGATCGTTAAAACCGTTAAAACGCTTCGCTCGTTGAAGCGTTAAAGCCGGTTTCCGATTTCAACGATTTGAACGAATTGAACGAGGGCGAAGCCCGTTTGAACGAATTTAACGAAAGGAGCACCATGAAAACAAAAGCAGTTAGACTTTACGGCGAGAAGGATTTGCGGTTGGAGGAGTTTGAGCTTCCGGCCATTACTGAAAATGAAATCCTAGCCAAGATTGTATCCGATTCCATCTGCATGTCGTCCTACAAGGCGGCGTCGCAGGGGCCCAGGCACAAGCGCGTTCCCGACAATGTTGCGGAAGAGCCGATCATTATCGGCCACGAGTTCTGCGGCGAAATCGTCGAGGTCGGTGCCAAGTGGGCAGACCAATTCAAGGCGGGCGACAAGTTTTCGATCCAGCCCGCAATGAACTATGAAGGCGGTCCCGTTGGCATCCTGTCGGCACCGGGATATTCCTACCAGAACATTGGCGGCGACGCGCAGCATGTGGTCATTCCCGCCGAGGTGATGGAGATGAACTGCCTGTTGCCCTTCGACGGCGAGGCGTACTACCACGGTTCGCTGGCCGAGCCGGTATCGTGCATCGTGGGCGGGTTCCATGCCAACTACCACACCACGCCGGGCAGCTATGTCCACGACATGGGCATCGTTGAAGGCGGCGCGATGGCACTGCTCGCGGGAGTTGGCCCGATGGGGCTTGGCGCGATCGACTATGCGATCCACTGCGACCGCAAGCCCGCTCTTCTGGTCGTGACCGACATCGATACGGCCCGCCTCGAGCGTGCGGCTTCGATCTACACGGTCGAGGAAGCCAAGGCCAACGGTGTCGAGCTGATCTACGTCAACACGGCCGAAGAGGGTAAGGGCGTCGACTATCTCAAGTCGCTCACTCCGAACGGTGAAGGCTTCAACGACGTTTTTGTCTATGCGCCGGTGAAGCCGGTGATCGAGCAGGCTGACCAAATCCTCGGATTCGACGGTTGCCTCAACTTTTTTGCGGGGCCGACCAATCCGGAATTCGCCGCCGAGTTCAACTTCTACAACGTCCACTATGCGGCAACGCACGTGGTTGGCACCAGCGGCGGCAACACCGACGACATGATCGAGTCGCTCAAGATGATGGAGGCTGGAAAGCTCAACCCCTCCACCATGATCACACACGTCGGCGGCCTTGACGCGGTGATCGAGACTACGCTAAACCTGCCCAACATTCCAGGCGGCAAGAAGCTGGTCTACAACAATGTCAGCATGCCGCTGGTGGCGCTCGACGAGTTGAAGGGCATGGACGGCGAGCTCTACCAGGGACTGGCGGGGATCGTTGAAAAGAACAACGGCCTCTGGAGTCCGGAAGCGGAGCAATACCTGCTGGCCAACGCACCGGCAATCTAAAATACGGTACTGGAAAGCATCCACAGATTACGCAGATGTGCACAGATTTTTTAAATCCGGGTAATCTGTGAAATCTGTGGACAAAAA
>JBDLHZ010000405.1:0-1715 GCA_039715135.1 Verrucomicrobiota bacterium | reverse complement strand
TCGATCAGGATGCGGTTGAATTCCTCGACCAGAAACGCGCGGACGGACTGCGGGGTTACCCGTGCAAGGCCGTCTTCGGTTATCTGCTCTTCATCGACCACCACGCCGCTCATTTTCCCGACAACGGTGTTGAGGAATTGAACCCGGCCCGCCAAATCCAGTCCAACCGCTTCTTCGAGAACCTCGGCGGCATGGTTGTTGTTTTCAGCCGTGTATACAACCGCGTTCGGAAAGGCTGGGTTTTCCAGCTTTTTTGCAAAGGCCTTTTGCAACAGGTTGGCGATGGAGGGTGTTCCACGGGTGAAGAAGTCGACGCTGGGCAGGGCGGTTCCGATTTCCTGCGCTTCGGCCAGTGCTTCCACCAGTTTCTCCGCATCTTCTTCGACCGTCGGGTTGTAGATTTCGACGCCGTCGACGATGCGTTGTTCAATTCCGTGGGGGGTCGCAATGTTCAACGAATAGCCCCCGGCCGCACGGACGGCCTCGACCACTTCGGGGAGTACTTCCGCAACGACCAGCCGCGAGAAATTTCCGCTTCGGAATGCTTCGTACAGAAAGAGCCCGCCTTGAATGGCTCCAAATCCAAATCCAACAAATGTCCTATCCATGCTTCATACCATAGCAGTACTGCCTTCCCGTTGCGATAGCAATGCGGCAGAAAACAGGCTGTGGCTGAGGGCGACTTCATCGGGGGTCACGCAACCTGCAAACCGGCTGATCGGTTTGCCGTGTTCCAGTTCGTAGAGGAACGCGGCCCACATCTGCAGGATGGAATCGGAGAACCCGGCTTCGAAAATGCCGCCGGTGATCGATTTGTGAGCCATTTGATGCCCCATGTCGATCACCTGCCAAGCCTGTTCGCCGCCGGTGTATTCCATGGTCTCCAGCGTGTTGATCTGCTTGCTGCTCCAGCGCGCCGACCCTTTCGTTCCGAGAACTTCCAAATACCAGGTGTTCGTATTGCCCGGGGCAATGCGCTGCGTTTTGATGGTCAGCGGGAAATCGTTTCCGTTCCCGTCGGTTGCGGTGCAGAGCAGGGTGGCGTTGTCCCACGTTTCGCATTCGGCCACGCCGCCCTTTCCGTCCGGGCGCTCCGGCACGATGTTGGAAAGCACGGCGCGGACATCCTTCGGGAGCCATCCGGCGCGGAAGGGCATGTGGCAGGCGTGCATGCCGAGGTCGCCCATGCAGCCATACTCGCCGTTGAACTTGAGAAGCCGCTTCCAGTTGATCGGCTTGTCCACATCCATGTCGCTGCAGTGCAGGAATCCGCTGTTTACTTCGATCAACTGCCCGAAGGCACCGGATTCGATCATTGCGCCGATGCGCTGCATGGCGGGGAAGAACGGCGACTCCGAGCTGCACCGCACAAAGACATCGGGATGCTTTTCGATGCATTCCATGATTTGGTCGTTGGCCTCCTTGTCGATGCCAAACGGCTTTTCGCCCAGCAGGTGCTTTCCGGCCTCGATGGCTGCGCAATAGAACTCCGCATGCAGGTTGTGGGGAACAGCGATGTAGACCGCATCCACGTCCGGGTTCGCCAGCAGCTCCTTGTAGTCCGCGACGACCTGCCCAACGGAGGAAAAGTTATCCTTGAACCACGCGGTCAGCGTCTCGTTGGTGTCGCATACCGCCACAATTTCAGGGCGGACGTCCATGTCGCTCAAATGGCACCACCGAGCCACCGCGCTGCCAAACTCGCGACCCATCAG
>JBDLHZ010000404.1:0-1723 GCA_039715135.1 Verrucomicrobiota bacterium | reverse complement strand
GAAGCGATTGCGCGGTGGTGATAGGCAAAAACCAGAACCCGTGGCGCGAGAGCCGGCTGGATCTAATGCACAACGAGGACGTGCCGCTGGCGCGGCGTATTTCGGGCGGCGGCACGGTCTACCACGACGCGGGCAACCTGAACTATTGCATCATTGTCGACCGGATGGAATACCGCGAGGAGCAGGCCTACAACATGGTGCTCCACACACTGGAATCCCTAGGTGTTCGGGCGGAAAAAACCGGGAAAAGCAACCTTAGCATAAACGGGCTTAAATTTTCGGGCAACGCCTTCTGCTTCCGGAAGAACCGGGTTCTGCACCACGGCACCCTGCTGTTGGACACCAACCTCAAGCGGCTGACCCGCTATCTGGGATCCATGTTCAACTCCATCGAAACCCACGCCATCCGCTCCGTCCCGGCCAAGGTTGTGAATCTGGAGCTGGATGTTGAATCGGTATCCACCTCGCTCAAGGAGCATTTCCAGGCCATGTATGGCACCGGAAGGGCACGCATGCTCCCGGATTGCAACCTCCAGCCCACCCCGCTGGAACCCCTGCTGGAACCCCTGCTGGAAAAACAGCATTCCGACGACTGGAAATATGGCGCAACACCAAGGTTTTCCATAAACGCCTGCGGCCACCACCTTGAGGTGGCGAAAGGAATCGTGGTTGCGGCCAGTGGACGTTTGCCGGAGCGGTTTTTGAATATGCCCTTCTTATTGTCGGCATTTTCGTTGCCATGCGATATTGACTAAAGAGAGGCTTAAATCTAAAGTCTCGGGAGATGTTGGATTTGGAGGTACATATGAAGAGGTTTGCAGGAGTTCTATTCGTATCGGTATTGGTGGTTGTACTGGCAGGATGCGCTAATAACGTTGCATATGTCCCGAAAATCCCGCCCCACGCCAAGGCCAAACTGCTCGACTACTTCGAACAACCGGACAACAAGGTTTTCATTATCGCCGTGGATCCAGGCGGAAGCTATGCCTTTGGATACGACTACGGGAAGCCCACCCTAAAGGACGCCGCCAAGGTTGCCGTTGAAAAATGCGATGCCAGCCGCGAAGCATCGGGAATCATCGCCCGCCCTTATATCTATGCGCTGAACGACAAGGTTGTCTACGAAGAGATGATCCTCAAGGCCCACGAGGGCAGTGTGGAAAAAGAGCGGGAAGTACAAAAAGAAGAGTTGGAAAAAGAGGATTCCGAGATCAATCCGGAAGCCGTTGAAGCGTCCGAAGGCGAGAAGACCGCCACCGAATAATGTTTGAATCGAAAGCAACTGTTCGCAATGCGGCCGGCATTCATTGCCGGCCTTCTGCTATTCTGGTCAAAGAAGGAACGGCCTATGCCGGCAAGATCCTTGTCACAGCGGAATCGGGCTCCAGTGACCTCACCTCCGCACTCGAATGCATCATGCTTGGACTTGAACAAGGAGCTGAAGTCGCCATTCAGGTGACTGGCCCCGACGAAGAGGCGTTCGGCAAAAGGCTTGTTGAACTCTTCGGAACCCACTTTGATTTCCCGCCCAAGGAATAAAGCCCGGCCAGAGTTGACCCCCGGAGCGATCCTGATATAGTTCCCGCGAATTTCGCCAAAGCCATTGGCAGAAAACGTATATAGAAAACCCAAAACCAGGAAGGTAAATATCATGTCGACTAAAATTCTCGACGCCGTAAAACCCGGTGTTCTCTTTGGCAACGACGTCGCCAAAGTTTTCCAG
>JBDLHZ010000403.1:0-1740 GCA_039715135.1 Verrucomicrobiota bacterium | reverse complement strand
AAAAGGTATCGGTGAAGGGAGGCTGGAATCGGGCAGAGGCCGTTTCAGCCGTTGCGGACAAGGACGGCAACTGGATGGTGAAGATCAAGACTCCTCCTGCAGGCGGGCCGTGCAAGTTCGCGATCATCGGCAACAACACGATCGAACTCCAGAATGTGATGAGTGGCGAAGTATGGTTTTCCGGCGGGCAGTCAAACATGGATCAGCCCCTGCTCGGCTATGGCGAGGACCAACCCACCGCAGGCGGCCCCGAAGAGATTGCGGCGGCCAACTATCCAAAGATCAGGCTCTTCAATGTCGAACCTCCCCAGCCATCCGAGAAACCTGAATTTACCTGCCCGGGCCAGTGGCAAGAGTGCAGCCCGGAGACGGTCGGTCCGTTCTCGGCCGTCGCCTATATCTTCGGCAAGGAGATCCAGCAATACACCGGCGTGCCGGTCGGCCTGATCCATTCGTGTGTTGGCGGAACCTATCTTGAAACATGGATGAAACCCGAGGTGATTAAGAACGACCCTGAATTCAAGAAAATCATTCCCGGATTCGAACGGCAGAAAAACGATTGGCTCGAACAGAACCCGCAATTCAAAGGCAAGCCCGACCATGAAATGCCGTTCCATTTCCAAGCCTTCGAGAAAGTCGGCCGCTTGTACAACGGCATGATCGCCCCGCTGATCCCCTTCACCATCAAGGGTGTCATCTGGTACCAGGGCGAAAGCAACGGCGGACGGGGCGAGCAGTACCAGCGCCTCTTCCCCGCCATGATCCAGAGCTGGCGGGATGATTGGGACCAGGGCGATTTCCCCTTCTACTTCGTCCAACTGGCCAGCTTCATCGATCACAAGCCGTCCGAAGAGATTCCCTATGAAAAACCCGCCGTACCGCAGCCTCACCCGTGGGCCGAGGTTCGCGAAGCGCAGCGCCTGACGCTTTCCGTGAAAAACACCGGCATGGCCGTCGCCATCGACCTCGGCGAAGCCAACAACATCCATCCGGCCAACAAGATCGATGTCGGAAAACGGCTCAGTCTCTGGGCACTCGCCAAGGACTATGGGAAAAAGGGTGTCGCCTATTCGGGACCGCTGTACAAATCAATGAAAGCTTCCGGGGGCAAGATCCGCATTTCCTTCGACCATGTGGATGGCGGTCTCGTCGCCAAGGGCGGAAAGCTTGAAGGCTTTGCCATTGCCGGCACGGATGAAAAATTTGTCTGGGCGGATGCCGTGATCGATGGCGACACGGTTGTTGTCTCGAATGCGGACATCAAGGATCCCGTTGCGGTCCGGTATGCATGGGAAGTCTATCCACTCTGCAATCTCTACAGCGGAGCCGGCCTTCCCGCCTCCCCGTTCCGGACGGACGACTGGAAACTGATTAGCGCCGGAAAGGCTTTCTAGAGATTAATAGTAGGGGGATTTCTTTGGCCTGGTGGGGAAGGTGCGTTTGCAGTCCTTTTTGTTGAAATAGTTCCCGATCTTGAGCTTTTCCAGATTTTCGAGATTGTCGGCCAGCCATTGATGCGAGGTTTCCACGGCAACCACCACCCCGCGCTCGTCCGTCAACGTAACCAGATAGCCTTCGTAGTCGCTCCCCGGCCTTGTTCCACCGGCCAGCACCACCTTCCGGTCGCTACGGAATTCGTAGGTGCGCTGCTCTTCCTCGGCCGGATTGAAGGCGGTTTGCTGTCGGTCGAGAAGTTCGTATTTTCCCGTGAGCTGGGCGTGCTGTTGGCCGATGGCAAAC
>JBDLHZ010000402.1:0-1769 GCA_039715135.1 Verrucomicrobiota bacterium | reverse complement strand
GGCACCTTGCTTTTTAGCCTCCTTGGCAGCGATGCGCTTTGCAGTGCGGTGCCGGTAGGCCACAGCGTCCTTGTTGTACTTGTCGATGGCAAGCACTCCATCGAACATCATGATGGCTTCATCATAGTTGCCCACCTTGTATTGTTCCTTACCCTTTTCGAGCAACCACGAAAGTGTATCGGATTCCTCGTTCCCCGGCGCTTGCTCAGCAGGAGCCGCGTCGCTTGCCGACGATGTCGGGGTGGTGGGCTGGCCATCGGCCTTGTCCGCGGCATCCAGAAGGGCGAAGACATTGGCCATGCTTTCCCGGGCATGAGCCATCTGCACCGCTAAAAGCGCGACCAAAAGAGCTGAGACATAGGTTTTAATCATTTTCTTTCCCCTCTACTTCTATACTCCAGTGTCCCTATTGGCGAGCCAGCTTGCGTTCCGAGGCGGTCAGTCCGTTGGCATCCACTTGCGTGGCCTTCACAAAAATAGTGAGGTTTATCTTGGCAGAACGCGATCCTTCGGTGCGAAAGAGGCGTCCGAGGTACGGAATGTCGCCCAGAAACGGAACCTGATCGCGGAAGGTTTCGGTGCGCTCGTCGACCAATCCGCCCATTACCACGGTGTGGCCGTCGGCAATGGTTACCTGCGTCTGGACAAACCGTCGTTCAAAATAGGGCATTTTTGCAATGAGCGCGACGTCGCTACCGGTGGCCGGATCCTTCTTGTACGCGTTATACCCAACCAAATACGAATCAAAGGCTCTGAGCTCCACAATTTCCGGCTGGAGTTCGAGGTCGATGGTGTTGTTTTCGGAATCGACCTCAGGGGTCACCCTCAATGAAACACCCAAGTCAAAGTCTTCCCAGTCCTGCGGCTTGATGATCGGCGAAGTGTTCTGCCCGGTTTCCACATCATAATCCTGCGGATAGCGGTGGGTTTCCGCAACGCGGATAATCGCTTCGCTGCCGCTCTTGGTGGTCACCCTTGGAGCCGTCAGCACATCGGCGGTACCTTCCTGCTCCATCGCGGAAATCTGGAGGTCAACATCCCCATTGCCCAACAGCATCGTCGCGGGGTTTCCTCCCATCAGGCCGAGAAGGCCGGATCGAACGGCTTCAAACCCCGCCGTATTGTTTCGCTGGGCGGAACCGAAAAGATTTTGCCCCGAACGACCGTTTTCTCCTGTATAGAACCGTTGCCCTGTGACCGGATCGATATAGCGGTTATTGTAGGTCACGCGCTCCAGCTCCGTCGGGAGGTTAGGATCAAGGGAGTCCGGGTTTGCGGGCTCAACTTCCCTCCAGTAATTAAACTCCTCGTAGTTGCTGTTGCCGGCAATCCCCCGTCTGTCCAACTCCAAGCCTGCTGCAGAACCACTCCCATAGATATTCCAGTCGAAGCCAAGTTCCTCGAGGGAACCTTCGGAAAACTCGACAAACTTGGCTTCGATCTCGACCTGCTGCGAGCGGCGCATGATGGCCCGTTCGTCGAGATCGGTCAAAACCTCTTCAATGGCCTTGAGGTTTTGCGGAGTGTTCTTGACAAATAGCTTGTGGAAGCGCGGACGGTAGATCGCCGAAGAGCCTTCGGGAAACTCGACGATGGAAAAGAATCCAACCACATCGACCGGTCCCGTGGCGGATTCGGCGGGGGCATCGCCAAACAGATCATCCACCCCGCCGCCGGAATCGCCGGAGAACGATTCCAGTTCGGAACCGACTTCGGGGTCAACGTCGTACGACTTCATGACCATTTCGGAAACCGGGGCATAGTTGACG
>JBDLHZ010000401.1:0-1785 GCA_039715135.1 Verrucomicrobiota bacterium | reverse complement strand
AAGTCGCTACTGACCGATGTTCCCATGATTGCAAAGTCGGCATTCAGTTGTTGCGGCGAACCGGAGTTCTCGAAGGCATTCGAGGAAGCGGGGAAACGGCAGGCGATCCTTGTCGGGATCGAGACGCATGTTTGCGTCTACCAGACGGCCATTGATCTGCTCGAAAATGGGGTCGAGGTGTTCGTGGTGGCGGATGCGGTGTCGTCGCGTGCGCCGGAAAACAAGGCGCTGGCCTTGCAGGCGATGCAGGATGCGGGAGCCACGGTGCTGCCAACGGAATCCGTGCTGTTTGCATTGCTGCGCGATGCGGCCGACCCGCGCTTCAAGGAGCTGCTCAAGCTGATTAAATAACGGTTGATAGTTGATGGGTTGTTGAACAGGCGGGGAATCGTCTTGGAGTGCGTCCCCGCGCGTGCGGGGCGCTTTCCACCCGCAAGAGCGGAGACGGGGTCTCCGCACTCCAAAGCGGCACTACCTCCGGAAGATCCGCCGCCTTTTGCTGCGCCGCTTTTTCTTTGTCTCTTCGGGTTGCGGTTCCTCTTCGGCGGGGCTTTGGGGCTGAATATTGGCTTCTTCCGGCTTGTCGCCGCCGAGGGTCAAGGCACTGCCGAATCCCTTGAGGGCGTCGCCGGCGAAGCCGGTCACACTGGATACCGCGCCGATGATGGAGTCGTAGAAGGCTTCGAATATTGTTCTGGAGGCTTCTTCCACGCTGGCACCGCCTTTTTCCTTGCCGATATCCTTCATTTCAATGGGCGGGAGTGGAATGGGTGCGGTGGGTAGCGCGGATAGCTTGGCCTTCACGATGCCGCCTTGAACAAGCAGGTGTTCGATGATTACTTTTTGCCCTGCGGTGTCCTCCACTTCATGCTCCTCCATGGCCTTGTCCATCGTCTCGCCGCGCCGGGCAACGGCGCCTTCGATGGTTTTCTGGAAGGCCTTGATGTTGTCGGTCGTGATTTTGCGCTCGTAGGCGACACGGGGCTTTTCGATTTGTATCTCTTTGATCAGCAGGGTGTCGGTCAACATGCTGTCGGGGTCGAGGCGGAACCTGAACTCTTGAAGTTTGACGAGATGCTTGTTGGCGAATCCCTGGGGGTTGCCGACCTGCAGGTTGGATATCCCCATGGTTCCCTCGAGCGGTTCAACGGTGAGGAGGTCGAAGGCGAGCAATGTGGTTTCCTCGACTTCGACGGTTTCCGTTTTGTTGGTGTCGCCCTTTTTCACATAGGTCATGGGGTTTAGCTTGTTGAGTTCAACCATGCCCAGCGGCCCGGTCATCGGCTTGTTGGTTGTGGTGGCGACGGGGGGTAGTAGGATTGCATTGACAGCGAGGTTGGTCACGAGCAGGGTTTCGAGAATGATCGGCTGCTCCGCCAGTGGAACGGGGGCATTGGTTGTTCCGGTTTCCGCAATCTTTTCCGCTTCGGGGGCGTTGGTTTCCGCCGCTGGCGGCGTGAAGGCCATCAATGATTCCTGCAGCGTCGCGACGTTGCCGCTGGTTTCGGTCTGCTCAAGGTTGATTTCAGGCGAATCCACAAGCACTTGGCTGATGACAACCTGCTCGGAAAAAATCGATTCCGGATCGATGTCGACAGCGATTTCCGCCAAATGGAACAGATTGGTGGCGTGGAAGCCATCGGGATTGGGCACCGTTATACCCTTGAGCTGTATCGAGCCGTCGATCAGCTTGACCGAAATCGAGCCGATGCCCGCCAGCATGGCTGGTTCCGAAGGTGCATTGGTTGGCGTGGAATCGAGCAGTTTGACCTGTATGTCATCCAC
>JBDLHZ010000400.1:0-1817 GCA_039715135.1 Verrucomicrobiota bacterium | reverse complement strand
CGATTTCCAATCTCCGCGAATTCGCGGATGGAAACGAGTGGATGAAGAAAGCAGTCGTCACCGATCGTGGTCTTGTATCCAATGTGGCAGTTTGGCGAAACGACCGTATTGGATCCGATGGCAACCCCCTCTTCCACCGTGCAGTTTGCCCCGATGCAAACCCCCTCGCCGAGCTGTGCGGATTCGGCAACCACTGCGGATGGATGTACTCCCGCCAACGGGCTGGGTGGTATTTCATAAAACAGCTCCGCCACCTGGGCGAATGCCTGATCGGAGTTTTCAACACGCACTAGTGCGCATCCGGCGGGGCGATCCCAATCGTTCGGCACAATCACCGCCGAAGCCTTTGTCGATGCCACTTGCGCGGCATACTTGGGATTGGAAAGGAAACTAATGTCGCCTTCGCTTCCTTCGCCAAGCCCCGCAACCGCGGCAATCTCAATATCCCCGTCGCCTTCGAGCCTGCCGCCAAGTTTTTCAACAATTTCCGAAAGCTTCATCGCCCGCTACCCCTCCACATTGATCGAGGGCTCCTGATCCGGAAGTTCCTCATGCCCCTCGTTCAAGATCATCAACACATCGGCCGTGATGTCCTTTTTGGGATTTGCAAAGAGAACCACTTGCATGCCGGCACGGCTCTGCGCCGAGCGATCAATCACACCGGAAAAGCCCTGTTCTTTCGAATAGAGAACGACGGTCTCGCGGATTTCGTCGAACAACTTGCGGCTCATCCGGGTATTTTGTTGTTCAAGCTGTTGCATCCGGAGCTTTTCAAAGTCGATCATTTCCTGCTCGTTCTTCTGCAACTCCACCAGCTTTTCCTCAAGTTGGTTGCGCTTGCTATCGCGGGTATCTTCGCTCAATGTTTCATCGCGGGCATCGGTGCGGAGGGTCTCGACCTCCTCCTTCAGCACCTTTACCTCCTCCTCCATCGACTCGCGTTCGAATTTGATGTCATCCGCCTGTTGCCGGATCTGGTCCTGGGCCAGCTGGGTCTTATAGAAGCGCTTGAACACCTCCTGGACATCGACAAAGACCACATCACCGGCGGCACGCGCACCAGCGGCAAACAGAACGGCGAACAGAAGGAGGGATGGGAAATGCTTTTTCATATTCTAATACCTTTCTTTCAGGAACAAGTGGGCACTCTACTCAACCCATCGGGGGGTTTACAAACAAATCGTGCGGCTTTCAATGGATGGCCCCTCCTTTTTCAATTGATTTGGCCATCGCCGCCAGTACAATCCCCGCGTGACTGAAACCCTTTCCATCGATATTACGAACCCACAGCCCGAACGGCTGGAGCGGGCGCGGAAAACGCTACTCGAAGGTGGTCTGGTGATTGTTCCGACGGAAACGGTCTACGGAATTGCCTGCGATCCCGCCGTGCCGGGAGCCATGGAAAAGCTCGTCGCCGCCAAAGGGCGCGACGGAAGCAAGCCGATTGCCCGGCTCGCCGCCGATGCGGCCCAAGCAAAGGGCGCCTCCCTCAACTGGACCCCCGGCCTGCAGGCGCTGGCCGGAAAATACTGGCCGGGACCGCTCACCATCGTACTCGAAACAGCGGATGGATGGACAGGCTACCGCATACCCGACCACGCTGTGGCGCTGGCACTGGCGAAAACGTGCGGCCGCGCACTGGCCTTGACAAGCGCCAACCTCAGCGGCGAGCCCGACACCAAAACGGCGCAAGAAGCCATGGATGCGGTCGAAGCCGACCTTGCGCTCGACAGCGGCCCGGCGGCCGAAGAGGCCATTCCCAGCACCGTCGTGAAGGTGGATGGCGAACAAATCGAATGCCTGCGCGAAGGGAAAAT
>JBDLHZ010000399.1:0-1906 GCA_039715135.1 Verrucomicrobiota bacterium | reverse complement strand
GGACTTTGGGCGCAATTGGAAGGCGGCGGCTCCGACGTGGCGACATTGAATGAGGGGTTGTTGCTTGAACTGCCGCAATCCGGCCACCCCATGCCCTCCGAATCCGAAATGCCCCGTCTCCCGGCTTTCTGCGAACGGGCACCGGAGATGCCCTATGGCACACGCGATCTTTGCGCCGGCTTTACGCTGGAACTCTGGCTACAACTTGATTCGCTGGAGGCCGGGCAGGTCGTCCTCGACAACCGCAATGGCTTCAGGCAGGGGCTTTGCCTGCGAACCACCGAAGAGGAAACCATTGAAATTGTCCTCAACGATGGGCGGACCGAAAACCGTTGGGACTGCGACCCCGGCATGCTTAAGGTCGGTCGGCTCCATCACCTTGCCGTTGTTGTCGATGGCGGCCCGAGGACCATCAGTTTCATCGTCGATGGAAAGTTCTGCGACGGCGGTGAATACCGCCAGTTTGGCTGGGGCAGGTTCAGCCCCCGCCTGAGGAGTGCAAACGGCGGCGATATTTTGCGTATTGGCTCCACGCTCAAAGGTAGGATCGATAGGCTGCGAATCTACAACCGTTCCCTGAGAACGGCGGAAATAATTGAAAATCAACAAATAGGTTTTAAATGAACAAGGATAAGACGATCAGGCTGGGAATCATCGGATATGGTTTCCGAATCAACGTGGTTTCCGAGCAGATAAAAAAGCTGGGTGATGTGCGTGTGGTTTCTATTTGCGACAGGGATCTCGATGCCGCAAGGGAAAAAGCGGCTGTTCATGAACCCAACGCGGATGAAATTCGGTTTTTCACATCGGCGGAGGAACTGCTGGATGGCCCGAAAGTGGACGGTATTCTGATAGGAACCAACTGTTCCTCCCATACCGATATGGCGGTCAAGGTGATGGAGCAGGAAATTCCACTTTTCTTGGAAAAGCCGGTTGCGGTCAACGAGGGGCAATTGGTCCGGATGCGGGAGGCGTCAAAGATTCACGGCGACAAGGTGGTGGTCTCGTTTCCACTTCGCCTGACCCCGTGGGTGGACAAGGTGAAGGAGATTGTAGATTCCGGGGTGCTCGGGACGATCGAGCATGTCCAGGCGGTCAACAACGTTCCCTACGGGTACTGCTATTTCCAGTTTTGGTATCGCGACAATGCGGAGACCGGCGGCCTGTGGCTGCAGAAGGCCACCCACGACTTCGACTATATCAACCACATTCTCGGCCAGAAGCCGACGATGATCGCGGCAACCACCTCGAAGCAGGTCTTTACGGGCAACCATCCCGAGGGACTGCACTGCGTGGACTGTGCCGAGAAAGAAACCTGCCTGGAAAGCCCCTACAATCCCGGCTATATCGAGAAACAGGGTGAGTTGATGGGAATCGTACCGGAACAGTTCATGTGCGCCTTTGCCCCGGATGCCGGGAACGAGGACAGCGGTAGCTGCATCATTCTCTATGAATCGGGCATGCATGTCTCCTATTCACAGAATTTTTATGTGAAGCAGAAGGCCAGCAAGCGCGGCGCGCGCCTGATGGGCTACCTTGGAACGGTGGAGTTCGACTGGTATAGCGACGAGATCAAGGTGTACTACCACCACAGGGAAGAGGTTGAAACGCACAAGCTTAAGAATGCCACGTCCGAGGGGCATGGCGGCGGCGACGAGGCGCTGGCCCAAAACTTCATTGGGCTGATCAAGGGTGAGTTCGCTTCCATGTGCCCGCTGGATCAAGGCGTCCTGAGCGCGGAAATGTGCTTGACCGCCAAAAGATCCTCGCAAAACCAAACCTTCGAGAAAATCAATTAGAGCGAATTAAAAGATGACGTAGCCGTTATCTTACAGCTTCTTCTAGAATTTTCCATCCGCAGTGCTTGAGGGTACAGAGTTTCAGGAGGTTTGCTCCATATTCCTCT
>JBDLHZ010000398.1:0-2021 GCA_039715135.1 Verrucomicrobiota bacterium | reverse complement strand
TGGTTCAATGCGAAATCGATGGCGCGAACCAGCCCTTCCCCTTCCGGATGCGGGGCAGTCAGATGGTAGGCATCGGCGAAGGAGCCGTATCCACAAACCCGCAGCATTGGCGACACACCGCGCTTTGCCGCATTTTCGGCGGTTTCCAGAATCAATACTCCTGCGCCCTCGCCGAGGTTCAACCCTTTTCGGTTGCCGTCGAACGGTGCGCAAGGTTCGTCGCTGGCCACACCGAGGGCGTTGAAGCCGCAGAGTGGAATGCGGTTCATTTCGTCGGCGCCACCGGCAATCGCGATATCGCACAACCCGGCTTTGAGCCAGCTCGTTGCCGCACCAATGGCGTCGGTTCCAGAGGAGCAAGCGTTGGCCACCACCAAGGTCGGCCCGTTCAACCCAAGCCGCTTGGCGGTTGCTTCGGCAAGATTGCCTTCCAGAAAGCCATCGACCGAATCCATCGGGGCGGAATGCTTTTCGCGAAAGGCGGAATAGAAGCCGAGGTCGTTGAGCTGGCAAGCCACGGTGGTTCCGAGCGCCACGCCGACGCGCATGCCAGCGAAAGAGTCCAGCCCCGCATCGGCGAGCGCCTCTTCCAGTGCCAGCTCAAGAAGCTCCAGCGTGCGCATCTTGCCGGGGCTGTTGCGCGGAGGCAGCGAGGCCACCTCGAATACCGGCAGATCGACCGGCGAGGAAAAAAGCGAGACCGGGCCGATGTTGCGTTCGCCGGCTTCCATGGAAGCCAGCGAAGCGGACACCCCGGTTCCCGCGGCGGAAACCACGCCCATGCCGCTTATGAACATTCCCCCCGGCATCGTTGGCCTTCCCCTAGCCTTCGGTTTTTTCGTAGACGTAGTCGGCAAGCGTGGAAATGGTACGGAACACCTCGCGGCTCTTCTCCATGTCCTTCACTTCCAGATTAAAGTTGCGCTGGAGCATGACAACGATCTCGACGGCATCGAGCGAGTCCAAGCCAAGCCCTTCGCCGAACAGTTCGCTATCGTCTTCGATCTCCTCGGGGGTGACATCCTCGAGCGCCAACTGGTCGACCAGCAGCTCCTTAAGTTTTTTTCGAATTTCCGCCAGCTTGGCTTCCTTGTCCATTTGATGCTCCTTCCGTGTGTTCATGAAATAAATCCCAGCGCCGGATCAATCAGTATCCGCCCATATGTTGTGGAAAATAAAGTATTGCATGGGATGCGCCAATAAATAGTTGCCTAGAATGTCGGCATATTGCTGCACCCAACCCTGCAATTGCATTTTACGGTCGGTGCCGCGCTTGAGTTCCGGCCAAAGCACATCGGCCATGCCTACCGAATAGGCATCCACCCCGGTTTTCGATGAAAGCAAGATGACCACCGGACAGCGGGCAGACGCGGCAATATGGAATGCACTGTAGGGAAAGTGGGCAACATCGCCCATGAAATCGACATCAACCGAGTCCGCACCGTAGGTTCGGTCGCCCATGATGCTGACAATATCGCCTTGCTCCAACGCCTTCATGACCTCGAGCACGCCACCCATCTCCTGGTCCGGCGAAATAATATTGACCCGCGCCTCCCCGGCATCGACCTGGACCGCATCGCGCACCGCCGGGTTTATCTCCGGACGCATCAGCAGGTGTACCGTGCGGTCGAGCTTTCCAAGCGAGTGCATCACCGTCTGCCAATTTCCCACATGGGAGGTCAGCAAAATAAAACCCTGCTTGTCGTGGCTGAAGGTTTCCAGCTGCCCGTAGCCTTCAATGGCTGTATCGAAGGAAACCGCGCCTGCCACCAGCGCATGGCGGTCGATCAGGTTTTTCCCCTGCGAGACAAACAACCGGCAAACCATCCACCACTTGTGCAACGCCGACCTTTCCGGAAAGCGGCGGGAAATATAGGGGAGGGCCGAGCGGACGGCGGCACGGTCGAAGATCGCATAGTGGAGACAGACCGGATAGAGCAACGCATAGGCGCCGCGCAAACCCGCCAGCCGCATCAGGGTCTTGAAAAACCAGATGCCGAGCCGGTTGCCGCGCTGCCGGG
>JBDLHZ010000397.1:0-2051 GCA_039715135.1 Verrucomicrobiota bacterium | reverse complement strand
GACGGTGTGGCCAAAGCTTTTCGGTGGCACGTGCAGGACATTGCCCTTGAATTCCGCGACCATTTTGCCGCACTCGCGTTCCCCTTCCAGCGTGTCTTCGGCCATGATGTTCGCACTTTTCAAATCGGCTCCCTTGATGCGGATGTCTTTCGCCGTGGCGCTTCCATTGACCCAAAAGAGGACGTTGCCAACCCGCGCGGCCTTGACACCGGGCTGCGTGGTCGTGCAGCGGTAGACCGTGTCGCCCGCCTCGGTCAGCCGGCACAGGCTCGCCATGGAATGGTACACCGGGCGGATCGACCAGTCGCGGTCCTTGTAGTTCCACAGGCCGAAGAGCATGCGGTTGTCGGGATCCACATAGTACATTTCGTGGATGCACCAATATTGGAAGCTGGCCACGCCTTGGTTAAGGCCATCGATCACGAAGCCGTGGTTGCGCAATGCATAGTCATAGTCTTCCGAAAAGGGGTTGGTGTAGGGCGGCACGAAACGATGGTCGCGGAAACCGTATTCACCGATCGTCCACGGCTTGCCCTTCAACTTGCCCGTCCGCTCGGCGAAGATGTTGTCGGCAAGGTCGAGGTTGTAGTCGTGGATGTAGATGTGGGTGGAATACATGTTGATCACGTCGTCATAGCCCGGCGCGGCCAGGCAACGGTCGAACCAGTCGGTGACCATGTCGTCGCTACCGACAATCTTGACATCGAGTCCGCGCCGGTCGATCTCCTGCTTCATCGCAATGTGGTACTGCACATACTTGTCGAAGTCGCCGCAGGATTGGTTGAAGTATCCGTCCGGCTCGTTGGTCAGCGTCCAGTATTTGATGCAAGAATATCCCTTGGTCTTGATCAAATGCTCAAGCAGTTCGCCAAACCCGTTGGCCAGCACCTTTGGCTCGGGCCATGCGTTCGTGTGCCCCCACTCGACGCCGCACATGTTGATGGTTGCTCCAATCTTCTGGTAGACGTCCAGCGTGCGGTACTTGCTCGTCATATCATCGGTCTGCCAGTCGAAGGTTTTCCAGTCCTGCGCCGGGCACCACTCAATGTTCCAGAAAAACATGCGCACCATGTCGGGATCCATCCACTCGATGCGCGCCTCGCGGGTTTTTGCATCCGCTTCGTCCACACCATGCGCGGCGTTGTGCTCGTTGTAGAACCAGCCGTCGTCCTCGAAACCGAAACCCATGAAATGCCGGCAAACCACTTCGTCCGTCACCGTGATTTCAACATTGGTTTTGTCTTCAATCATAATCGGCGGAATCGAGACCAACTCAAGGTTGTCCCAACGAGCCTTCCCTTTTCCATTGATAAACAACAACACCTCCCCCTCGACCGCGCCCGCCGGGGCGCGGCACCGCAGCACCGGACGGCTCCACCCCTTCGCACCGGAAGGCGGCCAGTTGGGCAGGGAAACCAGGATTTTTTGCTTTTCGTCGAAGAATTGGAGCGCCATGCCGCTCCAGCCGCTTTCCATTCCGGCAAATAGTTCCGCCGTCAGTTCGAAGCCCTCGCCGGGCTGGACGGGGAAGCGCTGGGAAATGTTCCGCTGCCCGCCCTTCCCCTCCATCGAAGCCGACAACACCTTGCGACCCTCAAACTCCGCTACGGAAAAAAGATTTGTTCCCCCCGACGCCTGCCAATGTGCAAGCCCCTCCTCGAAGCCGGGGTTTTCCAGCGGTTGCCCTTGGCAAACCGCAACCGACAAGGTCGATACTGCCAAAACAATCAACCGATTCATGGTATTTCTTCTCCGTGGAAAGAGGTAAAACGTTCCGGAGTGCGCTGACGCCGTCAGCGCTTTGAAAGCGGAGACGGGGTCTCCGCACTCCAAACAAAAGCCTACTTCAGCGCCATCTTCACCTTGGCCAGTTCGACGCCCGGCGCGACGGCGGAGAGCACCTGCTGCAGTTCTGCTTCATCGCCGTAGAGGTGGACGATGGTCTGGATGTGGGTGCCGGATGCGCCGGGCTGGAGCGCGAGCGCGGGCGAGGAGGATTCCAACTCGTAGAACGGGCCAAGGTGAAGATGGCGCTGAAGTAGGCTTTTGTT
>JBDLHZ010000396.1:0-2074 GCA_039715135.1 Verrucomicrobiota bacterium | reverse complement strand
CGCGCAATCTGAAGGATCGGCACGGCGATGAGCAGCAGGAAGCCGCCCAGCGCGCGCGGGGCGAGCAGCTCCTTCAGGTAGACCACACTGGCGATGAACACCGCGGGGGAAATAATGTAGATGTATTTTTTGTAGACATCGAGGAAGCCCATATTCATTCCAAGGGCCTCCTTGGCGCCAAGCCAGCAGCAGAGCGCCGTGAAGATCCATGCCGGCACGACACTGCGCGGAAACAGCTCGGCAAACCTCCTGACGAGATCCGGCCGGAACACACCGACCAATCCGCCCGCCGTTGCCAAGGCTCCGATAAGTATTGCAATCCACTGAAGTGTCATATAGTCGTTCCTTTTTTAATCGGGGCGCAGAATTGCATGTATGTGTTGCAGGCTCAATCCAAAGAATGCCGCTTTAGCACCGATTTTTTTACAAGACAATGGATAACAAGACTATTTTTCTTAGCGAGCGGAAATGGTCTTGTTATCCATTGTCTTGTAAATTTCTCTGCGGCATAGCCGTGTTAAAACTCCACCACCGGCGCGGCGGCGGCTTCGGGGGCGGACTCGAATGGAGCCTTGCGCTCGTAGCCCTTAATGCCCGCAACGATGGAACCGGGATATTTGCGGATGCGCTTGTTGTAGGCCACAACGGCTTCGTTGTAGCGGCGGCGTTCGACCGAAATGCGGTTTTCCGTTCCCGCCAACTCTTCCTGCAACGCGAGGAAGTTCTGGTTGGATTTCAAATCCGGATATTTTTCAACCACCACCATCAGACGGCCGAGTGCGCTTTCGAGCATGCCGGCGGTCTTGACGCTCTGGGCGGTATCGCCGGAAGCCTTGGCCTCGCCCCACTGGCTGCGCAGACGCGTAACTTCGGTGAGCAGCTCCTTTTCGTGGCTGGCGAATCCCTTGACGGTGTTGACCACGTTCGGGATCAGGTCGTAGCGGCGTTGCAGCACGGTTTCGACGTTTGCCCACGACCGGACTACGTTTTCATCCAGATCGATGATGCTGTTGTTGATCCCGATGAACACCATGACGATGATAACGAGAATGGCGAACAAGCTCCCGACGGTAATTAATGCAGTTTTCATGATTTATCTCCTTTGTGAATATACGCATCGACGGCATCGACAACGCGTTCAATGGTTTTTAGATAGGTGTTGAACAGTTCACCGACGGCAACCTCCTTCGGTTTTTTGGTTCCGTCCTTCAAACTTTGCACCGTTTGGAACACGGCCCCGTCAAACTCCAGATGCGCGGCGAGTTTTCCCAGGGCCTCGAATTTTTTCTGGGGCACCTCCTCTTCCCCGAACAGGCGCAACGACGCGCGGAACAGTACTAGAAATGTCGAGAGCGACTGGATCATCAAATCGGCCACGGCCTTGGGCTTGCCTTGCGTCAGCAGATAGCTCTGCCGCAGATGGATCAGCTTGCCGCGCAGTTCGTGCTCGATTTCCAGCCGCAGGTTTTTCGTGTCGATTTCCAGCCCCTGCACCAAGTCCTCGCCATGCAGCATCTTGTGGCACTCGCGGATATCGAGCAGTTCGACCGGGAACACATCGGTCGCCTGCGCCAACCGTTCCTCGGTGAATAGCAACGGTGCCGGATTGCCGGCCTTTGCCCACGCGGACGCGGTTTTCGAAATGGAATCCAATGTGCCGATGCCCAAATCTTTCGTCACAACCAACACGTTGTAGTCGGACTGCTTTCCGGAATGGTCGCCCGCCGCCGCGGAGCCGTAGAGAATGACCGATTTCAGCCCCTGCGGGCAGGCCTGCTTGAGTTCTTCCACTAGTTTTTCAGGTGTCATATCGTACCTCGTGATTCGTGATTTTTAAGTTTCAGATTTCAGGTTTCAAGTCTCAGGTTTCAGGTTTCCTCCCTCACCAACCGCCGCTAGAGCCGCCGCCGCCGGACATGCCGCCACCGAAACCGCCGCCACCCCCAAAACCACCTCCGCCGCCGGAGCCATAGCCCCCGCCCCGCCCGCCGCTCAACAACAGGAACAAGGCCAAATGGGGATGGCGAATCGCAAAGAGAATAAAAACTACCGCGAAAATCAGCGGAACGATGGG
>JBDLHZ010000395.1:0-2141 GCA_039715135.1 Verrucomicrobiota bacterium | reverse complement strand
ATCTCGAAAAACCTATACGACGGCGAATGGCACCATCTGGTCTGGGTCATCGACGACTGCGTCAACAATTCCATGAAGGTCTATGTGGACGGTGCGGAGGCCGCGCTTTCGCTAACGTCCACGGGATCGCCCGATGAATTCGGCAACCTTACCGATGTGGTATTCTTCGGCGGCTTGAACAATCGTGGAACCGATCTTATACGCCCGTTCAATGGAACACTCGACGAAATAGCCGTCTACGACTATGCGCTCGGCGCGGAGGATGTCATGATCCATTACAATGCGATGCTTCCATCCCTTGGGGGTACGTTCATCGTGATAAAGTGATATCCCCGTTCAATTGGGTACTTGTTAAAGGAAATACCAGATGGGTTGGATTGATTGGTTGATTGCATTGTTCCCGCTGGTTCTTGTGGCGTTTGTCGGGTGGCGGGCCCAGCGCTACGTCAAGGGGGTGTCCGACTTCCTGTCTGCGGGCCGCGTTGCCGGCAGATATGTAGTGGCGGTTGCCGGCGGCGAGGCCGGCATGGGGTTGATAAGCGTCATCGCGATATTCGAGGCCTACTACAATTCCGGGCTGGCCTACAGCTTCTGGAATGCCATTGCCGCGCCGCTGGGAATGCTCCTCATGCTCACGGGCTACTGCATCTATCGCTACCGCGAAACGCGCGCCATGACGATGGGACAGTTCCTTGAAATGCGCTACAACCGCAAATTCAGGATTTTTGCGGGTTTTCTCCAGGCGATCTCCGGTGTGGTCAACTACGCGATCTTCCCGGCCGTGGGCGCAAGGTTCCTGGTCTACTTCTGCGATCTTCCCCTGGTGGTTTCCCTGGGCGGATGGGAGATCCCGACCTTCATGCTTGTGATGGCGGTCTTCCTGTCGGTGGCCGTGTTTGTCGCCAGCATTGGAGGGCAGATCACCATCATGGCCACCGATTGCGTCCAAGGGATCATGAGCTATATGATCTACGTCATACTGATCGCCTTTCTTCTCATCAAATTTTCATGGTTCAACGACATTGTCCCGCCGCTTTTGAACCGGCCGGAGGGCAAAAGCTTCCTCAACCCGTTCGATATCCACAAACTCCGGGATTTCAATATTTTCTTTGTGTCGGTCGGAATCTTCTCGATGTATATCTTCAACCGGATGGCATGGTCTGGAACGCAAGGCTACAACTCCGCCGCCAGAAACGCCCACGAACAAAAGATGGGGGGGGTTCTGGGAGGATGGCGCACCGGCCTGACCTATCTGATCTATGCCTTGGTGGCGGTGTGTGCGTATGCCTATCTCAACGGGGATCGTTTTGCCAAGGAAGCCGTCCAGTGCCGCAATGACCTGGCCGTCAAGGCGATGGCCGATGTTGGCCGGGGCGTGGACACCGGCGCAGTGCGGGAAGAGTTCAATGCGTATGTTGCCACCGGCGAAAAATCCCCGGAGCTGGAAAGATACATTGCACTGGCAGACCAAAGGAAAGCGGAACGGGAGGCTGAAATCCATGCCTCCAAGGTTCGTTGGGGCCTCATTAAAGAAGAGGCGACTCCTGTCGCGACGGAGCGTAGCGAAGCCGGAACATCCAACATCCAGCCGAAACCGGATTTGGAGGAGGTTGTAGCGGTTGGTTCCCAAGCCTTGCAAGGCTACGGCGAAGCGACCGGGCAAAATGTTTCAAGCCAGACCTTCACCACTATTTTCGGACAGATGCGCATCCCGATGGCGCTCAAGTCGCTGCTCCCCATTGGCATCACGGGCTTGTTCTGCGCGTTGTGCGTGTTCCTGTTGATCTCCACGGATACGACCTATCTGCATAGCTGGGCCGGCATTATCGTGCAGGACGTAATCCTTCCACTTCGCGGCAAACCGTTCACGCCGCGCCAGCACATGAAGATGCTTCGGGTCCTGATTGTCCTAGTGGCCCTGTTCGCCTTCATCTTTTCTTCCTTCTTTGCCCAGGTCGACTTTATCATGATGTTCTTTGCCGTTACCGGCATGATTTGGCTCGGCGGAGCCGGCTCCTGCATTGTCGGAGGACTCTACTGGAAACGCGGCACGACCGCCGGGGCCTTTACGGCGCTGGTTATCGGTTCAACCCTGGGGGTTGCCGGCATCATACTCCAAAAAATATGGGAGGCCGGCCTCT
>JBDLHZ010000394.1:0-2182 GCA_039715135.1 Verrucomicrobiota bacterium | reverse complement strand
TCTCGAGCTGGACGAGGATTTCCATCTTGACCGCGAGGAATATGATCTGATTCCCGAATCCGTCGCCCGGCGTTATGGCCTTGTCCCGCTCAAGAAGGAGGACGGGGTTTCCATCACGATTGTGATGAAGAATCCGCTCGACATGGATGCGGTCGACACGGTTCGCTCGCTGACCCGCTTCGAGATCCACAAGGCGGTCAGCACCGAGGAGCGGATCGCCGCCATTATCGACAAATGCTACAAGGAGGAGGCCTATGTTGAATCCAGCCTCCAGGACATTATCGATATCGAAGCCGGGGAAGCCGGCCTCGAAGCCGACATGGGCGATGTCGACCAGTTGCTGGTGCATGCCAACGATGCGCCGGTGGTGCGCTACGTCAACCTGCTGCTGATGGAGGCCGTGCGCGACGGTGCCTCCGACATTCACTTTGAACCCGGCGAAAACAGTTGTTCGGTGCGTCTGCGCGTGGATGGTGCGCTGCATCCGGTCACGCCGCCGCCCAAAAGCCTCTTTCCCGCCATTGTGACGCGCATCAAGATTTTGTCGGAAATGGACATTGCCGAGCGGCGCCTGCCGCTGGATGGACGCTTTAAGTTTAAGTTTTCCGGTCGTGTAGTGGATGTGCGTGTCTCCTCCATGCCGCTGGTATTCGGCGAAAAGGTGGTCATGCGTATCCTTGACAAGGAGAGCCTGGTGCTCGACCTTGGGGATATTGGCTTCGAAGGGGACAACCTGAAGAATTTCAAGAAAATCCTGGGCATGCCGAACGGGGTGATCCTGCTGACCGGCCCGACGGGCAGCGGCAAGACCACCACGCTCTACAGCGCGCTGGGCATCCTGAAAGACCCGACCAGGAATGTGCAGACGGTGGAGGATCCGGTGGAATACCTGGTCGATGGCGTCAACCAGATGCCGGTCCGTTCCAAGATTGGGCTAAACTTTGCCGAGTGCCTGCGCCACATTCTGCGCCAGGATCCGGATGCGGTGATGATCGGGGAGATCCGCGACGCGGAAACCGCCGAGATTGCCATGCGCGCCTCGCTTACCGGGCACATTGTGCTTAGCACCTTGCACACGAACGACGCCCCTTCGTCCTTCAGCCGTCTGCGCGATATCGGCATACCGGCCTACCTCACCGCATCCACCATGCGGCTGGTGATTGCTCAGCGCCTGGTGCGTCGGATCTGCCCCAACTGCAAGACCGAATACAAGCCGGATGCCGGCGAGATGGAATGGGTCAAGCCGATTTTTCCGGATTCGGGGAATTGGACCTACTACCATGGTGCGGGCTGCAACCAATGCCGCAACCTTGGCCTGAAGGGCCGCCGCGCCATCTTTGAGTTTTTGGAAGTGACGCCATCCATACGCGAACTGGTGCACAACGAGGCCGACGACATGGCCCTGCGCAAGCAAGCGGTCGAGGGCGGCATGGAAACACTGGCCGAAAACGCATTCAACCGTGTGCGGAAGGGCGAAACCACCATTGGCGAGGCCATCAGCGTCTGCCAAATGGACTAGGGAATTTCGAACAATGAACAAGGAATGCCGAATGTCGAAGGGATTTTTACAGAAGGTCGCGAAGACCGCAAAGGCTACGGAAACAGAACCTAAATTAGTCTCTATTCGATCCCAATTATCTTTGCGTACTTTGCGAGCTTGGTGTTGAAAAAAATACGATTGATATAAGACGAAGGAATTCAAAATGGGTATGTTTAGCTATATTGCGAAAAACAAGGAAGGTCAGGAAATCCGCTCCTCGATCGAGGCGTCCACCCGGCTGGAAGCCTTGGAAGCCTTGCGGAAGAAGGGCTTGACCGTGGTCGACCTCTTCGGCATCGAGCACGAAAAGGCCGGTGCCGCCCCGAAGGCAAAGGTGGCAACGCCGAAGCCCGACAAAAAATCCAAGCGCAAGGCGTTCCAATCCGCCAAGGTCAAGATGGGCGATCTCGCCATTTTTTGCCGGCAACTGGCCATTTCGGTCAATGCCGGGGTGCCGCTGCGCGACGCGCTCGACACGATCGGGCAGGAGCTGGAGCATCCGCGTCTGCAGATGGCCGTGATGGACATGGTGGGCCAGTTGAACGATGGCAAAAGCTTTTCGGAAGCCGTTTCCAGCCACCCGAAAATCTTCAATGTCATGTTTTGCGGACTGGCCAAGGTGGCGGAAGAGGCGGGCAAGCT
>JBDLHZ010000393.1:0-2210 GCA_039715135.1 Verrucomicrobiota bacterium | reverse complement strand
GACCGCCCGGCGATGCGGATGGGCGTTCCGCGGGATAACGCGGCCGTGAGTCCTCGGCCGGAACCGGTGGACTTCAAGCAAAAGTGGACCGATCCGGATTTTGTGGTCAAAAGCTTTATTCCGACCTGTGAAGAGGGAGCCTATGTTGCCGAGTCGATCCCGACGAATCCGTTGTTGGTCGGCTATGCGTTTGCATATAATGCCGAGCTCCATTTTTCAAAGCAGACCATCTCCCACAGGCAACTGTTCAATTCGGCAGAAGAGTACGCCGCCTTTGATTTCGATTATGAAAACGACTGGGGCTGGAATCAGTCCAAAAAAGTATTGCGGGCGATGGGCCGGGTCGGAAAGGGAAAGTTTACGGTTGGGATTCCGACGATTATCCAGGGCAATGATCTCCTCTCCGTGCTGCGCAATCCCGTGAACTTTCTAATGGATCTGGTCGATGAGCCGGATGCGGTGAAGAAGACCTTGAAAAAAATGAATCAGGACTGGATTGCCGCAACGGAGGAGTGTTTTGACATTTTGAAAGAAGAGGGCATTGAAGGTTCGACCACCTGGCTGGGAATCTGGTCGCCAAAGAAGACGGTCACACTGCAGTCCGATGTATCCTGCATGATGTCTCCCGATATGTTCGACGAGTTCATCATGCCGGAAATCGAGGAGTGTGCGAAACGGTTTGATCACGCCTTTTACCATTTGGACGGCGCGGATGCGGTGAAGCATCTGGATCGCCTCCTGGAGGTTCCGGAAATCTTCGGCATCCAGTTCGGTGCCGGGGTAGGGCACAGCAACGATATCGAAGAGTGGCTTCCCATGTACAAGAAAATCCAAGCCGCAGGCAAAGGACTCTGCCCGCCGCCGTTGCCGAAGGAAAAGCTGGAGCTGGCTCTTCGGGAGCTGAATCCGAGGGGCCTGTTTCTTACGGTTTCCGGCGCGGGAACGATTCAGGGTGCCGAGTCCATCTTGAAGAGTGCGGAAGAATACACGGCCAAGTATTGGAAATAGATAACATGGAAAATGCGGTTATGTCTGAAAACGGGAAAGTCGGCGACGGAATCAATTCGATGGTTCCGGAAGAGAAAATGACGGAAAGCGCCCGCAAGCTCCGTGAAACCTATGCAGTGACGCCCGGTGCGCCATTCTACCGCAAGGAGTTTGGCTACTACTGCCTGGACGAGTGGTACGAGCAGGGGTTGGATCGCGATGCCGATCTCGCAGAGGTCTTCAATTATGACGAGCCGGGAAGCCTGCGCATCGCGGGCCTGGGGGGAAGTTCCCCGGATTTCCGCCCGGAATTTGAAGAGAAGATTCTGGAAGACCGTGGCGAACACGAGCTGGTGCGGGACAAGGCGGGGCGTAGCGTGCTCTATTTCAAGGGGCGCCGCAGCGGCTTCATGCCCGAATATCTCGACCATCCTGTCAAGGATATGAAGAGCTGGGAGGAAAACTGCAAGTGGCGCATGGATCCGGACAATCCGGAGCGGTGGGAATTTACCGGCTACCACATGAACAATGCCAAGGCCGCCGCCGCGAAAGGAACAATGATCAGTCAGCTTTCGGTCGGCGGGTTCATGTATCTTCGCAGCCTGATGGGGCCGGAGGATCTTCTCTATAAATTCTACGATGAACCGGAGCTGATCCGCGACTGCATGGAGCAGTGGTTTAAACTGGCCGATGCCGTGACCGCCAGGCATCAGCAGTATGTAACGTTCGATGAGTTCTTCATTGATGAAGACGTCTGCTACAACCACGGTCCGTTGGTCTCCCCGGACATGCTGAAAGAGTTCATCTTCCCGTACTATCAGCAGCTCGTTGCCAATATTAAATCGCGCCAGATCGACAAGAGCCGCCATCTGTATGTCCAGTTGGGCAGTGATGGAAACATTCCAACCGTGATCGACCACTACCGGGAGGCGATGGGCGTGGATGTCGTCAGCCCGTGCGAAGTCGCCAGCGGCTGTGACGTGGTGGAGATCGGTAAAAAGTATCCCGACATGGTCATCTCCGGTGGCATTGACAAGCGCGAGCTGGCCAAGGGCAAGGAAGCGATTGACCGCATGCTGGAGCGGATCCTTCCGGTTATGCGTGAGCGCGGCGGCTACATCCCAACCTGCGACCACGGCGTACCCGCCGAGGTGTCGCTGGAAAACTACATGCATTATCGCAAGAGGTGCCTGGAGATAGGTGGATAGGGAAAACGAGTTTTT
>JBDLHZ010000392.1:0-2233 GCA_039715135.1 Verrucomicrobiota bacterium | reverse complement strand
CTCTTTTTCCCTGACCAGTTCGGGCGTCCCCTGCAGCAGCACGCCGGTCGGATCGAGGCATCCGGAAAAGACCACATCATGTCCGAGCACGTCATGCACGGCTTGGATGTTCGTTCCATAGTCGAGCTCGAGCGAATCCGCCCCCGTCTCCTTCATCGCGTCCAGAATCGAAGTGGTGTCGCCGCAGATATGCAGCATGTACGGCAGGCCGCACTCATGTGCGGTCTCCACGATCTTCTTTTCATACGGCAGGGCAAACTCGCGGTACATCGCCGGCGAAATCATCGCCGGCCCCGCCGGGGAATCGCCGTTGGAAACCATGTCCGCCCCTGTCTTCGCCATCAGGCGGATAAACTGACAGGTTATATCGGTGCAATAGTCGAGCAACTTGTGAACCCGTTCATGGTTTTCCTCCACCATCAGATCCATCATCCACTCGTTCGGCGTGCGCATCATGCTGGCAATCGAGAAAGCCGACTGGTCGCAATTGCCGCGCACAAACTTTTCGTCGCCGAAATGCTTCTTCACCAGCCGCGTGCCTTCCAGCCAGACCTGCACCCGTTCGTCCTTGGCCAGATCGACCGGCTCCAGATCATCGACCTCTTCAAGCTCCATCAGGCAAGGCTTATGCGACCGCGCCGGATCGTTTTCGGGATAATCCACCGGCACCCCCACCGCCCCGGCAAGCGTCACGGTATCGACATCGATCAAGACACCGTCCACCCCGTATCTTTCGGCAAACTCGACATTGACCTTGGCGACTGTTTCGGGATCGGAGCGGTACTGCGCATGCGTTACGCCCGCTTCGTGGATGCCCATCAGGAAACTGTGCAACATTACCGGCCGCTTGTCGGGCCACTCGTTGTTCAACACGGCCTTGATTCGTTGACATCCATTCATAATCCTACCTTTTCATGCGGACAACGACCTTGTGGCGTTTGCCGTCGATATATTTCGGGTCAAGGATGCCGCCTGCGGCGAGCAGATCCTTGCCATCGATCTTAAACTCCGCCAGCGTGCTTCCTTTGCCGCTGCTGGCTACATCGAACCAGGTGTCGCGAATCCTGATCCGGCTCCGAACGGTTCCGATTTCATCCGGCACCTGCGGACGGAAGAACCAGTGCCCCATCTTTTCATTATAGCCGAAACCAGCCATGCCGCGAATGATGGAATGCGGCAAATAGGCGAAGCTAAAGAGGTTGAGCGTGGCGCGGCGCTTCTTGCCGTCGAGTCCCTCGACAATCTGGTGGTGCTCGTAGGCCTGCTTTGATTCGGGGAGCTGCGCGACATACTTGTCGAGATAGTTCCATCCTGTATCGGGTAGATCCGCCTCGAACGCGGCATGCGCGGTGGTGGCCCACCACATGCCCCAGCCGGCCGACTCTCCTTTCGGATCAACCACGTTGGCGAACGCCCGCCTGAAAACCTCGTCCTTATAGCTGTACATCGGCACCGTGGCGGCGATGGTCCAGCCGTAGCCAAAGTTGGTCAGCGGCGTTTCATCGGGATCGGGCTTCATCTGCCAGTCCAGCATGAACTCGCGGGGAACCTGCTTCAGGATGTAGGGTTCGCCCTCTTTGTCGTAGCGGATTAGGTGTTTTTTGAAGGCGGCGTCCAACTCCTGCGAACGCCGATGCCAGAGCGGCTGCGGATCGCCCAGCGCGACGCTGGTGCGATAGGCCTGCTCGAATCCGACAATACTCAGCGCATTCATCAACGAATATTCACCGAGGATGTCGCTCTCCCAGCAGTTGTCGACAATCAGCCCGGTATCTTCGCGGTAGGTTTGGAACCACTTTTCCTCGTCGTAGTATTCCGACGGGACGCCGCCCTCGTACTGGCGCTTGCGGTTTTCGGCGATGCCGTTGCCGACCTTCAGCACAAACGGCCAGATTTCATCCATGAATTCCCTGTCCTGCGTGTAGCGGTGGTATTTGGAAACGCAGTAGAGAAAGTATGCCATGGCATCGAGCTGCGGCCCGCGCATCTGGTTGGTCCATTCGCCCGGAGCCATCAGATCTTCCACTGGCTCCTGACCCGGTGCGCAATAGGGTTTGATGACCCGCCCCGACAGGTGGAAGTTGGCGTGGATGCAGTTGTTCCACTCGTTCCAAGCCATGTGGTCGCGGTAGAAGAGCAACATCTTTTCAGCTTCGGCATAGTGGCCGGCATCCAGTAGCGTGCTCATGGCGATGAGCGAATCGCGCCCCCACATGGTCGGCGGCTGATAACG
>JBDLHZ010000391.1:0-2243 GCA_039715135.1 Verrucomicrobiota bacterium | reverse complement strand
ATGAAAACGGTTCTTTTTGTCTGTACGGGAAACATTTGCCGCAGCCCGATGGCGGAGGCGCTTTTCCGGCACCGGATCGGCAACGAAATGCAGTGGGAAGCCTGTTCGGCAGGCACGTATGCAGGAGCAGGGTTCCCGGCCAGCGACAATGCCATCGAAGCGATGCGCGAACTTGGGATCGACCTCGAAGGGCATCGTAGCCAGCCTCTCACCACAGAGCTTGTGCAGCAGACCGATTTGATCGTCACCATGACGGCGGGGCACCGCTTCGAAATCCTCCAGGGCTTCCCGGAGGTTGGAAACAGAGTTTTCTTGATTAAGTCGTTCGGAACGTCAAAGGTGCCCGCCGATATTCCCGATCCGTTCGGCGGATCGCTTGATATCTACAAGAAAACACGGGATGAGATCGATCAGGCCCTATCGGACCTGATTCTTTTTATCCACACGGAAAACGACTGAAAAAGAAGGACTGCTTTATGAAAATCGCGATTGGATCGGACCATGGCGGCTATGCACTGAAAACCCGCCTTATTGACATTCTCAAGGAAAAAGGCGTCACCGTTGAAGACATGGGATGCGACGGCCCCGAATCGGTCGACTATCCCGACTATGCGGCGGCCGTGGCCGAAGAGGTCTCCAACGTAGCGGTCGACCAGGGCATCATCATCTGCACCACCGGTATCGGCGTAAGCATGACGGCCAACAAATTCCCGCGCGTGCGCGCCGCGCTCTGCCTGAACGCGGAAATGGCCACCATGACCCGCCAGCACAACAACGCCAATGTGCTCTGCCTTTCCGGTAAATTCACCACTAACGAACAGGCCAGCGAAATCCTCGACACATGGCTTTCCACCGAATTCGAGGGTGGGCGCCACGAGCGGCGCGTCAAGAAAATCAAGGACTACGCCTCTGAAACCGCCGGCACCATCGCCGTCTACGATACCGATCCGGAAATCTACGCCCTGCTCAAAAAGGAAGATCAACGGCAAAAGGAAAATCTTGAGTTGATTGCTTCCGAAAACATTGTAAGCAAGGCCGTACGCGAAGTGCAGGGCTCGCGCATGACCAACAAGTATGCCGAAGGCTATCCGGCCAAGCGCTGGTACAACGGCTGCGAATGGGTCGACGAAGCCGAACGGCTCGCCATCGACCGCATCAAGGAACTGTTCGGCGCCGAACACGCCAACGTGCAGCCGCACTGCGGCAGCTCCGCCAACATGGGCGTGTACTTCGCCGTGCTCAACCCCGGCGACACCATCCTGGCCATGAGCCTCGCCGAAGGCGGCCACCTGACCCACGGGCATCCGATGAACTTTTCCGGCCGCCTCTTCAACGTCGTCCCCTACGGCGTCGACCAAAAAGACGAACAGATCGACTATGGGCAGCTCCAGAAACTGGCCGAGGAGCACAAGCCGAAAATGATCGTGGCCGGCGCCAGCGCCTACTCGCGCATCATCGACTTCAAGAAGTTGCGCAAGATCGCCGATAGCGTTGGCGCCTACCTGATGGTCGACATGGCCCATATTGCGGGTCTCGTGGCCGCCGGTTGCCACCCCAACCCGGTGCCGCACGCCGATTTCGTCACCACCACCACCCACAAGACCCTGCGCGGCCCGCGCGCCGGCGCGATTCTCTGCAAGGAAAAATTTGCCGCCGATATCGATAAGCAGGTATTCCCGGGCATCCAGGGCGGGCCGCTCATGCACACCATTGCCGCCAAGGCCGTCTGCTTCCACGAAGCGCTCCAACCCGCCTTCAAGCAATACCAGCAGCAAGTCGTGAAGAACGCCCAGGCCCTGGCCGCCGCGCTTGAAGACGACGATTTCCGTCTGGTCTCCGGTGGAACCGACAACCACCTGATGCTCGTCGACCTCACCAAGACCGGCGTAACCGGGAAGGATGCGGCGGCCGTATTGGACAAGGCCGCCATTACCGTCAACAAGAACGGAATCCCGTTCGACAAAAAAAGCCCGTTCGTCACTTCCGGCATCCGCATCGGATCGCCGGCCGTCACCACGCGCGGCATGAAGGAGGCGGAGATGGAAAAGATTGCCGGTTTGATCAAGCGTGTCTTGCGCAATGCCGGCAACGAAACCGTTATCGCGCAGGTTCGCGAGGAAGTTCTCGCCCTCACGGCGGCATTCCCCCTTCCGTAGGACGGCATTCCTGTTCTGCCACCGCTCCGCCGCAACGGGCAGGATGCCCGTTCCACGTAGCATGGGCGTCCCGCCCATGTTCCCACC
>JBDLHZ010000390.1:0-2251 GCA_039715135.1 Verrucomicrobiota bacterium | reverse complement strand
CGCTGCCGTACCGGCGCAGCGGCGTGCGCGAGTTTGTACTCGATCTGCCGGCAGAGCAATACGATACCGAGGGCTACCAGCGCATGCCGGTGGGCTATCCCTATCCCTTCCTCTTCGACATCGTCGACGAGACGGGTGCGAAGCTGGATTATGCAGTGGTCGATGTGCAGGACGTTTCGATGGGCATGGAGAACGAGTCGGGCGGCGCCCAGAAGCTCAAGGTGCGGCGCCATCGCATCCTGATGGATGTCGAGCTGCCCTCGATGGGCTACCGCAGTTTCGGCATCGCCAAGCGCGAGCCGCGCTACGTGGCCGCTCCGCAACCGGCCGGGGAGCGCGGCCATATTGCCCAGTCGGGTGGCGTGCTGGAAAACGAGTTCCTGAAGGTGAAGATCAATTCCAATGGCACCTTCGATCTGACCGACAAGGAATCGGGCATCATCCGCGAGGGCATGCACTATTTCGAGGATCGGGTCTCAACGGGCGACTGGCCCCATCTCGATCCGGCGGCCATCAAGGATTCCGTGGTCACCAGCCTGGGTCTGAACGCCGTCGTCACGATGGACGAGGCCAACCCGCAGCGCGGCATCTATCGCATCGAGATGTCTCTGCCGGTACCGAAGGAGGCGACCGGCGCCTGGTACCGTTCCTCGGACACAGTGGACATTCCGATCACCGTCGTCCTGACACTCAGCAAAGGGAGCCACCGGCTCGATGTCCGCACCAAGATCGACAACCGCGCCAAGGATCATCGCCTCTTCGTCATGCTGCCGACGAAAGTCCAGACCGACACGGTGTCCGTCGAGACGCCGTTCGCGGTCGAGGAGCGCAACTTTATCCCGCGCGATGTCGGCGACAACAGCGAGGCGGACTACCGCTACCAACCGATGCAAAACTTTATCGACATGAGCGACGGCACGAACGGTCTGGCGGTGATCAACAAGGGTATGCGCGAATATGCGGTGTGCGACGATCCGGACCGCACCGTAAGCCTGACCCTGCTGCGCACCTACCGCGCCTACCTCAATGCCAATACCGACATGACCCCAGAGGAGTTTGCCCGCTATCCCGAGACGCACTGCCCCGGCGAACTGGAGTTTGAATATGCAATCTGCCCACATGTCGGCGATTGGCAGGAGGGCGGCGTAATGGCCGAGACCTACGACTTCAAGGCACCGATCCGCGCCATCCAGGGGCCTGCGAAGAAAGGTGAACTCCCTGCCATGCAGTCGTTCTTCACGGTCGAGCCAGAAGGCAAGCTCATGCTCTCCGCGCTCTGCCAGGGCCACGACGGCGAGGGCGCCGTCCTGCGCCTCTGGAACACGGCGGATGAAGCGGTCGAAGCGAAAATCACCACCACGCTGCCATTCATGTTGGCCGCCAAGGTGAACATGGAGGAGAGCGAGACCCTTGAAAAACTTGAACTGTCGGATGGCGTTGTTGCCGTCTCGATGCGAAAAGCCGAGATTGCAACCATAAGGTTTTGCAGGTAGTGCTCCGGTTAAATGCTGGGACTCATGGAAATGGCTGATGACTGCAAGGGAGGAAGCAATGCGAGTGGTGTAGAGAACGCTTCACCCCGTAGGGGAAAGCGTTGCCCCGCACTCTTTCGCGGCTAAATTAAATTTTAGGAGACATGAAAAAAATGACATCAAGAGAACTGGTTTATAAAACATTGGAATTCAACAAGCCCTCACGGGTGCCGCGCCAGATGTGGGTATTGCCCTGGGCAACCGAACAGTATCCCGTGGAGGTCGCGAAAATCCAGGCGGATTTCCCGGACGACATTGTCTCCGCGCCTGCGGTCTACAAGGAACCCCTGAAAACCGTCGGGCAGCAGTTTGCGGTCGGCACCTATACCGACGAATGGGGCTGCGTCTACCAGAACCTGCACAGCGGCATTGTCGGCGAGGTCAAGGATCCGCTCGTCAAGGAGTGGGAGGATGTCGAAAAGGTGCGGGTTCCCGAAGAGAGGCTTACGCTTGATGTCGGGCAGGTCAATGCCTTCTGCAAAAACACCGACAAGTTTGTGATGGGGCCGTGCATCAATCCGTTCGAGCGGATCCAGTATCTGCGGGGCAGCGAAAACGTCTATATGGATCTGGCGCTGGAGGAAGAGGGTTTCATGGCGCTGCTCGACAAGATACACCAGTACAACCTGAAGGAATTCGGGCTTTGGGCCACGACCGATGTGGATACCCTTTTCTTCATGGATGACTGGGGTGCGCAAAACTCGCTCCTGATTGCGCCC
>JBDLHZ010000389.1:0-2277 GCA_039715135.1 Verrucomicrobiota bacterium | reverse complement strand
TGGTCGATGGCGTTGCGGCACATCTGGGATTGCTGTGGGAAGAGGATGGCACAGAGGAAAACATCCTCGACGAAGGCTACATCACCTTTGGTGCCACCGAGACGATCCCGTTCTATGCCACGGCGGGCAAGATGTACCTGCCGTTCGGCAATTTCGAGAGTGCGTTTATCAGCGATCCGTTGACGCTTGAAATGGCGGAGATCAATGAAAGTGCGGCATTGGCTGGCTTTGGCAACGAGTGGGTGGATGTGAATGCAGGGGGATTCAACGGCAGCAACGACAACACCATCGAAAACGGGTTTGCTGCACTCTCTTTTACTCTGTCTGAAACTGTTGTTTTTGGGGCATATTGGATTTCAAATATCCTAGAGACCGATGGGTTTGATGATGACTCGTTTGTGCCTGTTTCAGCCATGAACGATGTCGGCGGTGCGGGGGCTTTTGTGAATGCACAAATCGGCATCGTTTCGCTGAATGCCGAGTATGTGACCGCACTCGAAAAAATCGAAGGAACAGGACTTACCCCGAACTCGTATAATATCGAAGTCTCTATGCCGATTGGCGAAACGTTGTCGGCGGGGATGAAGTTCGAGGGCTCGGACGACTTTTTTGCTGCGGTTGGCGGCGATAGGTTTGCCAACTGGCAGACGGGCTTTGTGGTTTCCTGCGAATTTAACGAACATGTGATCCTTTCGGGCGAATATCTCCATGCCGACGGGTTGGACAATGATGAATCAGGCGACACGGCAACGATGCAGATTGCCCTTGTGTTCTAGTGGGGCGGAGAGAGGCGATGAAGCTCAAGAAAATGAAGACCGGGGATAGCGGAACCGTTGCAGACTTCAGCACGGCGGATTTCGCCTACCGCCAAAAGCTGTTGCGCATGGGCCTGACCCGCAACGCCGGGTTTACCGTGGTTCGCAAGGCTCCGTTCGGCGGCCCCATTGAAATCGAGGTCAAAGGTTCGCGACTGGTGCTGCGCAGCGACGAGGCGGATGCGCTGGAGGTGGAACCCAAATGCGGAATCTGAAGATTGCCATCGCGGGCAACCCCAACTGCGGGAAGACCACCGTATTCAACGCTCTGACCGGCGCACGGCAGCGTGTCGGCAACTGGCCCGGCGTGACCGTTGAGCGCGTCATGGGTGAATACAGCCACTGCGATGCAACCGTGGAGGCCACCGATCTTCCGGGCATCTACTCCTTCTCTGCGCTCTCGCCCGACGAAGAGGTGGCGCGCAAGCATATTCTCTTCGATACGCCCGACGTGGTCGTCAACGTAATCGATGCCTCGAACCTTGAGCGCAACCTATACCTTACCACCCAGCTACTCGAAATGGATGTGCCGGTGGTCGTGGCGCTGAACATGATGGACATGGCGAAACAGCGCGGCATCCGCATCGAGGTTGACCATCTCGAAACACATCTGGGATGTCCGGTGATTCCCATCGTCGCCTCCAAGAAAAGGGGGATCGACGAGCTGCGCGAAGCGATCTGCTCGATCAGTAAATCGCAGCGCAAGCCGGGGGTCTGGATTGCCTACGAAAAGGATATCGAAGAGGTGATCCGCGCCATGGAAGTCAGTCTGGCCGAGGTTGCCTTGAGCAAGGAGGTTTCTGCTCGCTGGCTGGCCGTCAAGCTGCTCGAAAAGGACGAGCTTGCGGCGGAAATCCTCGGTGCCGACAAGGCGCAGCTTCCCGACCTCGACGAGCACTTGCGGAAGGTCGAACGCATTGTTGGCGAAGATGCCGACATGATCATTGCCGATGGCCGCTACGGCTTTATCCACGGCCTTGCGCTCGATGTTACCGCCGGCAGCGACAAGATGCGAAAAACCTTTTCCGATGCCGTCGACAGGGTGGTGCTCAACAAAGTGCTCGGGTTTCCGGTGTTTTTCTTTGTCATGTATCTCGTCTTTGCCCTCACCATCAACGTCGGCGGCCCGTTCATCGACTTTTTCGACGGCCTTTGCGGCACCATTTTTGTCGATGGGTTTGGTCATCTTCTGGAGTCGATCCATGCACCAGCCTGGTCGGTGGCCATTTTGGCCGAAGGCCTTGGCGGCGGCATCCAGACGGTTTCCACCTTCATTCCGCCCATCTTCTTCATCTTCCTCTGCCTGTCGTTCCTGGAGGACTCCGGCTACATGTCGCGCGCAGCTTTTGTGATGGACCATTTCCTGCGCACCATCGGCCTGCCCGGCAAGGCGTTCATTCCGATGCTCGTCGGCTTTGGCTGCAACGTGCCCGGCATCATGGCCACGCGGACGCTTGAAAGC
>JBDLHZ010000388.1:0-2295 GCA_039715135.1 Verrucomicrobiota bacterium | reverse complement strand
TGCGTTCCAAGGGCTGGAAAATTGTTTTGTTCTATCTATGGATTCCGAGCGCGGAGTTTTCGCGTCAGCGTGTGAAGCAGCGCGTGGAATCAGGCGGACACGATATTCCTGACGAAGCGATTAGACGTCGCTACCGCCGCACGGTCTCAAACTTTCTGAATGTGTTTCTCCCATTGTGCGATGAAGTGATGTGCTACAACAACGCTAAGCCGGAACCGATTCCTGTGTTTGCCGAGAAAGACGGAAAAAGCGAAATTCTTGATGATGGGTTGTATCAATTGATTCTGGAGAGTGGCCATGAAGGATAAGGATATTTTGGAAAAAACGGAGGAAGCACGTCAATGTCTCAAGCAGGCGGTGCGTGATGAATTGGTCAAGAAAGCCAAGCTGGGGCAGGACGTGATTATTGAAAGAAACGGCGAGCCCTACAAGATTCCGGCGGCGGAAGCGTTGCGCATCCAAGAGGAAGGCCCCAAGTACAAAGCCGGAAATCACGAATCACAAATCACGGATCACGAATCATGAAACTCATCTATGAAAAATCATCGCCAGGGCGGCCGGGTGTTCAAATGTCCTCGATCAGCATTTCGCCGACGGAGGAGATTCCGGAAAAATACTTAAGGAGCCAACCGGCGGAACTGCCGGAGGTTTCGGAGGCGGAGGTGGTGCGCCATTTCACGGCCCTTTCGCGCCTAAACTTTTCGGTCGATACCCATTTCTATCCGCTGGGTTCGTGCACGATGAAATACAATCCGAAGGGGTGCGAGGCGGCGGCGAACCTACCGGAGTTAACGGGGATGCATCCG
The DNA here is from genome assembly GCA_039715135.1 of Verrucomicrobiota bacterium. GTDB lineage: Bacteria > Verrucomicrobiota > Kiritimatiellia > Kiritimatiellales > Pontiellaceae > Pontiella. Next base: position 1,489 of record JBDLHZ010000388.1, on the reverse strand, counting down.
CTCTGGCCGCAGTTGCGGGGCGGGGGATTGCTTACGCAGGGATCGCTGGCGATCCTCTACAATACGGAACGGCTACTGTCGGAAGCGACCGGTTTGGCCGAGTTTACCCTCCAGCCAATGGCCGGTGCGCACGGCGAGCTGACGGGTGTGATGATGATGGCGGCCTATCACAAGGATCGCGGCAACGAGAAGGATCACATCATTATTCCCGATTCGGCGCACGGCACCAATCCAGCCAGTGCGCAGATTGCGGGCTACAAGGTAGTCACGATCCCCTCGGATGGAAACGGCGTGATGGATTTCGACCTGTTCAAGGAGGCGTTGAATGAAAAGACGGCCGGCGTGATGCTGACGAGCCCGAACACGCTGGGCGTGTTCAACCCGCGCATCAAGGAGATCTGCGACGCGGTGCACGAGATGGACGGCCTGATGTACTACGACGGTGCCAACTTCAACGCCATCATGGGGCGCTACAAGCCGGGCGACATGGGTTTCGATATCTGCCACCTGAACCTGCACAAGTCGTTCGCGACGCCGCACGGCGGGGGCGGGCCGGGAGCGGGGCCGGTCGGTGTTGTGGAAAAACTCCGGCCCTACCTGCCGATCTCCCGTGTCGAAAAGACCAAGGACGGCACCTACACGCTCAACTATGACGAGCCGAAGAGCATTGGCTATATTGCACCGTTCTACGGCAACTTTGGCATCATTGTCCGCGCCTATGCCTACATCCTTTCGCTCGGGCACGACGGAATGCTCGGCACCAGCAACCGCGCGGTGCTCAACGCGAACTATTTGCAGGAAAGGCTGCGTCCGTTGTTCGGGGCGGAATACAAGGGGCGCTGCATGCACGAATTTGTCTATTCCGGCGATTGTCTGAAGCAGCACGGCATCCATACCCTGGATCTTGCCAAGGGCATGATCGACCGCGGCATCCACCCGCCGACCGTCTATTTTCCGCTCAACGTTCCCGAGGCCATCATGGTCGAGCCTACCGAAACCGAAGACCTCGATACGCTTGATCGCTTTGTGGAGGTGATGGAGGAGTTGGTGGAACTGGCCAGAACCGACCCCGAAAAACTGCACGAAGCACCGCTCTCCACGCCGGTTGGGCGGCTCGACGAGGTCAAGGCCGCGCGCGATATGAGGCTAAGTTATTCGTGACAAACCTGATTGTTGCGGTAATATATTGAACATTATTTGGAACGGACTGGTCGTTAGTCCCATGTTGGTAAATTAAAATAGGAGGTCCAACCATGAAGAGAATGATGAGTATTGCGGCGATTGCCCTGTTTATTGCGGGTTCTTCCGCCTTGGCGTGCGACACCTGCGGGTGCAAGGCCAAGAAGGGTGAAGGTAAAAAGCCGGCTTGTTGCGGCAAGAAGGACGAGTCCTGCTGCAAAAAGACGTGCGAGGACAAGTGCAAGAAGGAATGCAATGGCAAGAAGGCCGAAAAGAAGTGCGGCGAAGGTTGCAAGAAAGAGTGTTGCGC
>JBDLHZ010000387.1:0-2297 GCA_039715135.1 Verrucomicrobiota bacterium | reverse complement strand
CCCCTCCCCAGCGCTACAGCTCCAGCACGGGAAGAACTGGATTGCGGTCCGCCCCCGGCTCTACATCGGTGCGGGTCAGCTTGAAATAGATCCCAATCGCCTTGCCCTTGTTCGATGAAAGCGCCACCACAATCTCGTGGGCCCCTTCTTCCGCGTCGAACGGAAGCGTCACCTTGTCGGCATAGGCCGGATGATCTCCGGCAGCATCCAGAAAAACGGCCTTTCCATCGATCCACACCTTCACAGGGCCGTCGTACCCAAGCCCTAGGTCAAGTGGCATGGCCTCGGGGCAACGGATGCGGCAGACGTAATAGACCACCTCGTCCGACCCTGGGGTGAAAAGGCCGCGTAAATGACAGCGGACACCGTCAAAGGCCTTTTTGTGCAATTCGAAACCCTTGTTTCCGAGAGGATATTCCAGCGCCTCAACATCTCCATCGAACGGGAGAACCGGGCTGAGCAGGAAATCCAAAACTGACAGGTGCGGACCGGGTTCCCGGTCCATATTTGGAGCACTGAGAACCCAAGGTTCGAGCTCGACGGTATATCGCTGGAACCGACCCGGCTCACGGCTCCACTCGTGTTCGCGGCTGCCGTACCAATTAGTTCTTCCCTGTGTAAGAAAATACTCATCCAGATACAAAAACGACGGTAACGAGCGGTGCCCTTTCCCAAGATGGCGCATAAAATCGGCGAGAAGTCTGATTTTCTTCTTCGTCGCCTTAAGCCTCACGACGGTTGCCCGGTCCAACCCCAGCCTTTTCCTTACGTTGGCGGCATAGGTTTCAACGGGCGGGAAGTCGTTCAAGTGATCCAGCAACAGGTCTGAAGCCTGATTCATCAGGGGGGCAAAGGCCTCCGGTTCATCAAACTGCTTTTGGGCGGCCTGATCATACAACGCATACAGCGCCTCGGTCATCTCAAAGCGTTTAATCAAATGCTCGTGTACCAGCAGCGGTCCTTCAAAGAAATGAAGGTACGGGTCATCGCACTGCGCGGCCTCCTCTTTGACTCGGCTCCACAGCTGTCGGGCCGTGGCGGTTGCCGCACGGTATTTTTCGAAGCCGCCATCCCGAAGAACGGTTGCATACTGCCTCCAGAACGTCAGCACATTGTCGGTATGGAACAGGCTCTGCCTCACATTGATCCCCTGGATCGGAGCCAGCGACTTGAGCAGCGGCGAACCGGCATCCCCCATAAAGTGGAGATAGTCCAGCAGCGCATTGCTTTTCATCCCATATCGCTGCAACGCATACGCCTCTTCAAAATCATTTCGCGACATTCCCGATACAAAATCGTCCCCCTCCGCCCCGCTCCAAAGGAACGCGGCACCGGTAGCGAACAGATAGTTGAAATGCGCCTCGTGAAGGCCGCAGCTGTTCAGCCATGCGGTGGTCATCCCGCCAGAGGCTTTCGCTTTCGCCGCATCGGCAAAAAGAAGCCGCTGGTTTTCGGCCTGGGCGGGCCACATGGACGAGCAGTAGCAAAGGTTGGTGGATGAGCTGGCAATCGTTTCAAAACCCTGCTTTACGAAGAAGTCCAGCGTCTCGATCGATCCGGACTGGTAGTGCCAGTCGTAGATGACAACCCCCTCCTTGAGGTTATCCAGCGCCTGCTGCTGCGCCTCCGTTTCAACCGGGAAGCAATGGTGCAAAACCATATCGTGCCAGAGGCCGACCTTCCGTCCGTTGCGAACAGCGACATCGCGAAGGTGGCTGTAATATCCGGAATAGATTTCAAACGCCGTCTTTCCCTTATGGGCTTTTTGACAGGCTGGGCATTTCCCGATCAAACCCACCTCATCGCCGCCGACATGAATCACTTCGGAACTAAAGCAATCCATCATGTCCTGCAACATGGTCTCGGCCAGTTTCCTGGCATCCGGCGAGCTTTGGCAAAACACCCCCGCTCGCAGAGTCCGCGGATCCTTGTCCGCCGGATATTCCGCCATGTGGGCATATTTCTGAAGCGCAAAGATCTCCCCGGAATGCCCCATCAGGTTCAACTGAGGGATCAGCATGATATTGTATGACTTGCAAAGCGCATCCAGCTCGGCGGCATCCTTGGCGGTCATGGCACCCGGCCCTGCCGTATTCGGCAGCGACGGAAAATCGAAATAGCTCTCCAGATAAAGATAGATCGCATTGATCTTCCAACGCGCAACCTCCGAAACAAAATGCTTCATCAATGCCGGACGGTATTCGGCATGCCCCTGCGGAAACTGGAACTGCACCCCGCGATGCGGAACCTTCGGGGAATCACCAATTACCATGCAGGGAATTTCTCTCCCAAACTGC
>JBDLHZ010000386.1:0-2309 GCA_039715135.1 Verrucomicrobiota bacterium | reverse complement strand
ACAAAAATCAGCTATGCGGCTTCCTCTGGGCCGGAATCCATCCTTGACGATATCGACATTCAGATGCCGATAATCCTCAACGCATCTTTGATGCAGTGTTTTTATAAATTCATATGAATTCATTTGGTCTCCATGGTTAATATACGCCAATTGGCTTCGGTCGGGGCGGTTCCACCCGGGCACCGGTCTTGTCGAAATGCTTGCCGAGCGGAAGCCGCCGGAGATTGCCGAGGATATCGGGGAGCCACTTGTGCGAGGTTCCCGTATCGATGACCATGCCGCGTTCGTCGGTGACCACCACCATATAACCGCCATACTTCTTTCCGCGATGTTGCGTGAACATGGTGTATTTACGCAGGGGGATGGTCTCGCCGTGGAATTCATGGGAGCGGTCGTTTTCCTTGCATGGCGTAAAGCGGCTCTCCCGCCGGTCGAGCAGGATATGGTTGTCGCCGTCGACCTCTTCGCCAATAGCGAAAAACTCGACCTTGAGCTCATGGTTGTATTCGCCCGCCGAAACCTGCTTGAGGCGGGCGCCAAAGACATAGTCGAGGTGTTTCGGCATAAGGCCGGTGACAGAAATGGCAGGACTATCCTCGATCAATCGTTGCGAGCTTTTCTTGGAAAAATCAATGTTGAACTTCGGGGGCTGGGCGAGTTCAATGTACAGTCGGTCATCGTCGGAAAGCTGGGCGAACGGGATCTTGCGCACCTTTTCGCGCATATCTTTCAGTACCGCCTTGCCGCCGATCACGGTCACGAACTCCGCTTCCAGCGTCTTCCCGTCCGCCCCGGTCCATGTCCGCATTTCATTCTCCACGGAATCGGCAAACACGGGAGGTTCAATGGTTTCCGGCTCTCGGTTGGCTGTTGCCGAACCCGACGTATCGAAGTCGCAGAAGACCGGTCCGTTGGTGACGCAAACCTCTCCAGGCACCAGGTTTTCATGGATGGTTTCAACCATGTCGAGCGAAGGCACCGAGGTCTTGAAGATGGGGAGGATGGGGTTGCCCTGCGGGCCTTTCCCGTATTCCACCCCCTCGACCTCGACGGCGAGCATGGCGGTAAAATAGCCCCCCCCCACCTCGCCGACCAAAACCTCCATATCAAGCGGAACCCCCGCCTCAAGCGTGATCCAATCGCCAACCACGGCCACGTTGTTGCCCATGTAGTATTTGTGCGAGTCGGCGGAACTGCTTTGCCAGAAGGACGCAATGGCAGGCACCCCGTGATAGCCGGAGGCCGTTGGCCAACAGGCGTTGAGCACAACCTCGCCATCCACGCGAACCACCAAAACATCGTCGCCCATGCCCCAAAACCGAAAAGTAATATCGTCCTTGTGCACGAGCTGTCCCTTGTAATGCACCGCCCAGGCATAAGGAATCGTGTCGGGTTCCCCGAACACCTCGGGGGCTACCACCGAAAACACGGGAGGAACCATGAAAGTGGTGGCATAGAGTTTCCTGGGCGCATGGTAGTAGCGCGAGGAGAGATACGAGGATTTCCATCCACTACGCACAAACTTTGCCACCGAAGCGGTGTACCCCTGCGTTGACATCGGCGTATTCCGGCCCCTGCGATCGCGCTTGAAGTCGTAGAAGGTGCCGACAAAGTCGTTGCCGATGCTCTGGGTGGCGCCGAACAGCGTGGGTTCGCTGAGGTCGGGCAGCGTGTCGAAGCCGCCGCCGATTCCCTGACCAAGGCCACCGCCAAGGCCGCCACCTGATATTTCCGGAAGCTGGATCTCAGACATGTTGACCGGATTGACCTTGGCCAAAATGTGCTTGGCCTGCTTGGGCCGGGCGCTTTTCTTTACCTTCGGCTTTGGCTTCTTGAGCTTCATTTTCGGCCGCTCCACCGCCTTGGGCGGCTCGAATTTCTGCTCCTTCTTCTTCACCACCGTGAAGACCACCAGCATTCCGGCGAGGAAGAAAAGCGCGGCATGGATCGCGATGCTCAGCAGCACCGCGCTGGACATCCCTTTTGTGATTTTTTGGTTTTTCCCAGTTTTCTTTTTCATGCTCTTCATTGGAACCCAGTCCCTTCCGCCCCCCTCTTCTTTATTCACAATTCAACATTTCTCCCGTTGGATTTGAATCGCAGGGGCGGACCGGAAAGCCACTCGTAGCGGGCGCCTTCCGCATCTACAGAGACATGGAAACGCGTGCCTTTGTAGACCATCGGGAAGCTGTAGCCTTTCCATGCATCCGGCAGGGTTGGGTTGAATTCCAGGCCGTCGGCCGTGTCGCGCATGCCGGCAAAGCCGTTCACCACGGTCATCCAGCAACCACCGTGGCAGGCGGAGTGCA
>JBDLHZ010000385.1:0-2317 GCA_039715135.1 Verrucomicrobiota bacterium | reverse complement strand
ATGGTTCCTGGGGCGCAACGACCTCAACCTCCCGCTCTACGACCCCACCACCGGCGGATGCCGCGACGGCCTCCACCCCGACCGCCCCAACGAAAACCAGGGGGCCGAGTCCACCCTCGCCTTTATCCAGACCCTGCTCGAACTGCGGCTGGCGGAAAACACCATCCGGAACAGCCGCGCAACCTGAGGGGAAAGTCCCATGCGCATCGCAATGCTCGCTCCAATCGCCTGGCGCACGCCCCCGCGCCACTACGGGCCGTGGGAAAGCGTGGTCTCGCTCCTGACCGAGGGGCTGGCCGCCCGCGGTTTCGAAACCGTGTTGTTTGCCACTGGCGATTCGAAAACCGCAGGGGAACTCCATGCAGTGTGCACACAGGGCTACGAGGAAGCCCCCGGCATGATCGCCAAGGTCTGGGAATGCCTGCATATTTCGGAGGTGTTCGAGCACGCGGCGGAATTCGACCTCATCCACAACCATTTCGACTTCCTGCCGCTCTCCTATAGCAACTTGGTTGCCACTCCTATCGTCACCACCATTCACGGGTTTTCATCGCCCGGCATTTTGCCGGTCTATCAAAAATACAATTCAAGGGTGGCCTATGTTTCCATCAGCGAAGCCGACCGGGCTGCGGAACTGGACTACATCGAAACCATTCACCATGGCATCGATCTGGCGCGGTTTGATTTCCAAAGCCGGCCGGACGACTATCTGCTGTTCTTCGGGCGCATCCATCCCGACAAGGGCGCCAAGGAAGCCATCGAGATTGCCCGCGCCTGCGGCAAGCGGTTGATTGTGGCCGGCATTATCCAGGACGAGGCATACCATCGGCAATACGTCGAACCCTTTATCGACAACGACCGTGTCGTCTTTATCGGGAGCGTTGGGCCGGAACGCCGCAGCCAGTTGCTTGGCGGCGCATCGGCATTGCTGCATCCCATCGGGTTCGACGAACCCTTCGGCCTCTCCATCATCGAGGCCATGGCCTGCGGCACCCCGACGGTTGCTTTCAACCGCGGCAGCATGCCGGAGCTGATTGAACACGGCAAAAACGGATTTTTGGTGGCCGGTTGCGCCGATGCCGTCGCGCACGTTGCGCGCGTTGCGGAAATCGACCGGTCGCAATGCCGCCGAACGGTGGAGGAACGCTTCACCGCCGACCGGATGGTCGAACAGTATATCGAGGTATATGAAAGGATTCTTGGAAATGAAAACAAAACACGGACTTCCCCTGGTTCAGCGCTATAAAAAGAACCCGATCCTGACGCGGGACGATGTCCCCTATCCCGTCGGCACGGTCCACAACGCCGGCGTTGTCAAACATGGCGACCGCTACATCATGCTGTTCCGGTCGCACACCCACAATGGCCGCTCCATCATCGGCAAGGCCGAAAGTTCGGACGGGTTTGCCTTCAAGGTCCACCCCGAACCCTTCCTTGTTCCGGCGACGGACGGCATGTTTTCCGACTACGAGGAGTTCGGCGTCGAGGATCTGCGCATCACGCCGATCAAGGGCGAATACCTGCTGACCTACAGCGCCTATTCGCGCCACGGCGTCCGCAACGCCCTCGCCCGCACGAAGGATTTCAAAACCGTCGAACGGATTGCGCTGATCACCCAGGCCGACCTGCGCAACGTCGTCATCTTCCCGGAAAAAATCGACGGCCGCTATGTGCGCCTCGACCGACCGCATTCCGAAATCACCCCATGGTCGATCTGGATTTCCTACTCCCCCGATCTGATCCACTGGGGCGACTCCCGGATGCTCATCAAGCCGGAACCCTACCACTGGGATGAAATGAAGGTCGGCCCCGGCGCGCCACCGTTCCAGACCGCCGCGGGCTGGCTGAGCATCTATCACGGCGTTTTCGAAACCATGGCCGGCGCGGTCTACCGCCTCGGCGTGGCACTGCACGACCTTGCCAACCCGGCCAAGGTTCTCGGGGTGGCCGACCGCTGGATCCTGCAGCCGGAGGATCTCTGGGAAGTCACCGGCTATGTCCCCAACGTGGTCTTCACCTGCGGGGCGGTGCCGGAAGACGACGGCACGGTAAAAATCTACTGGGGCGGAGCGGACACCGTCGTGTGCGCAGGCACGGCGGTGATCGACGAGCTGGTGCAGCTCTGCCTCGCCGATAGTCGCAAGGCATGCTAACCATGGAGAGTCCAATGAATCCAAACGTCGTACGCAGGGCCGAAAAAATACTCGGCGATCCCAGACGCGTCATCGCCCAGCAGCACCTGCCGGGCAATCCGGACCGCATCAAGCGAACCATCCAGCGCATCGTTTCGCTTCCAGAGCAAACCGCCGAGACCCTG
>JBDLHZ010000384.1:0-2335 GCA_039715135.1 Verrucomicrobiota bacterium | reverse complement strand
CTTGTAGAAAAAGGATCCCAATGATGAAAAGCACACCTCTTTTTTTCCTCGCAATGGTATTTCTCCATGGTTGCGGTAGCGAGCAGGCACAAACCTACAAGGCTCCGAAAGAGCCGACGGCTCCTCCTGCGATGCAGGAACCTGTTGCGCAAGCTTCGCCACAACCGGCAGGGAAGGGGTTCGAGGCCCGTTTGCCGGAGGGCTGGACGGAGAAGCCCGGATCGGGCATGCGCATGGTTAGCTATACCATCGAAGGCACCTCCATCGACTTCTATCTGATTTCCCTCGCAATGGGCGATGTGCCGAGCAATGTGAACCGCTGGCGCGGGCAGATTGGCCTGCCCCCGGCATCGCCGGAGGAGATTGAAGCGGAGGTCGAAACCTTCCAGGCCGGTGGACACGACCTGAAGTATATCGAGATCTACAACGAAGAGTGGGGCACCATTGCGGCCATCATTGATCTGGCACCGCAATACTGGTATTTTACCGCGAAGGGCCCTGCCGGCGAACTGAAAGCCAACGCCGCCGACATTCGCACCTTCCTCGAATCCATTAAGTTTGAAGGCCACAGCCATTGATGAACAGGCTTGTTGATTTTTTTCGGTCGCTCAAGCTGACGGTGGTGTTGCTGTCGCTGGCCATGGTGCTGGTTTTTGCCGGGACGCTGGCGCAGGTGGACAAGGGGATCTGGACGGTGATGGAGCAATATTTCCGTTGCTTCATTGCGCGGATCGATCTGCATGTGTTTTTCCCCCGTTCGATGAACATCCCTGATATCTGGATTCCTTTTCCGGGCGGGTTCCTAATTGGATTCATGCTGGTGGCCAATCTGGTTGCGGTGCACTGGGCCAGCTTCAAGGTTCAGGCGAGCGGCGGACGGCGGGCGACGGGAGTCGTATTTTTGCTACTGGGCGTCCTCGTGACCGTTGGCGTTATGTTTGGTTGGGGAACCGCTCCGGTGGCGGCTACGGAAAACGACGCGTTCTGGCGCGTATTCCTGCGTCTCGGGCGCGGTACGCTTGCGGCTGTGGTGTTCTACATTGCGAGTCTGCTGCTCTACCGAAAACGCGCCGGCATGGTGCTGATGCACGGAGGAATCCTTTTTTTGCTGATCGGCGAATTCGCCACGGCGCTCTACGCCGTTGAAGCCAATATGACCATCAGGGAAGGGGAGACCGTCGACTACATCGACCACTCCCAGCAGTTGGAGCTATCCTTTGCCGAGACCTCCAACCCCGACTACGACCTTGTGACGGTGGTGCCCGGCGATCGGTTGAAGGATGGCGCGCTCATCAAGCCCGGGGAGCTACCGTTCGATATCAAGGTTGTACGCTACATGGCCAATTCGAACCGCCCGCAGCCGCTTGATGGCATTCCGTTGGCCCATCGCAACCACTATCCAAAATACAAGAGCCATGGTGCGAGCTTGTATGTTGCGGAACAGCCCGAGGCGAGCGGGGCAATCGGCGCGCGAAACGCCCCGGCGGTCGATGTCGAGCTGTTCGACCGTGCCACCGGCGACTCGCTTGGCCGCTACATCCTCTCGCTCTGGTTCTATCCCAACTTTGTCAACCGCTCGTGGAACATGCCCACGGCGATCCAGGCGGGAGGAAAGGAATACACGGCTTATTTCCGCCTCCGCCGCGAATACCTGAAGTCGTCGAGCGGAAACCCCTATTCGATCAAGCTGCTCGACTTTGTGCATGAAAAATACGAGGGCACGCAGATGCCGAAGGATTTTTCCAGCAAGATCCTGCTGCTCAACGAAGGCGATGATGTAAGCCGCGAACTGCGCATCTGGATGAACAATCCATTGCGCTACGCCCGCCGCACCTTCTACCAATCCGGCTATCTGCCCGACGACAGCGGCACCGTCCTTCAGGTCGTGCGCAACGACTCATGGATGATCCCGTACCTCTCCTGCATGATTGTCTCTGTCGGCATGGCCTCGCAGTTTTTTCAGTCGCTTTCAAGGTATTTGCGGAGGGATGCCTAATGCGCCGAATCATCACCCATGTCATTGTTGTCCTTTTTGTCGTGTGGTTCTTCCAGAGCGGGGTAAAGCCGCCACGGGAGGCCGGGACGGATTTCCAGATCAACACCTTTGCGCAGCTGCCCCTGAAATACAACGGGCGCAAAAAGCCGATCGACACCTTTGCCCGCAACCTGCTGACCATCCTGTCCGGCAAGCAGTCCGTCCGCGTTAATGGCGAAAAGATTTCTGCGGCAAAGTGGCTGCTCGACAATGTGTCCGGCCGTCCCGAAGCCATGGACTACGAGGTGTTCCGCATTGAAAACCTCGACCTGCTATCCACCCTTGGCCTCGAGGAGCGAA
>JBDLHZ010000383.1:0-2348 GCA_039715135.1 Verrucomicrobiota bacterium | reverse complement strand
GTCAGCTTCGACGAAGCCGGCGGCTACGACCAGTCCGATGCGACCGGCTTCATCAAAATCAATGCCCTGCGCCTGCGCGTGCTGGCGGCGATGAAAAACAAGGCATAGTTGCGCGAAGCGCCTTGGAGTGCGGCAACACCGTTGCCGCTTTAAATGCGCTGACAATGTCGGCGTTATAATTTTAGGAGTTGGCTATGGCAGAAAAGAAGTGTCCATTGAACCGCGAACAGCTGGAGGCGCTGACAGAGCGCTTTCCGACGCCGTTCCATATCTATGACGAAAAGGCGATCCGCGAGAATGCGCGCCGGCTGAAGGCGGCGTTTGCATGGAATCCGGGCTTCAAGGAATATTTCGCGGTCAAGGCCGCCCCGAACCCGTATCTGATGAAAATCCTCAAAGCCGAGGGCTTTGGGGCGGACTGTTCGTCGCTTCCCGAACTGATGCTCGCCGAATCGATAGGCCTTTCGGGTGAAGAGGTTATTTTCAGTGCCAACGATACGCCGGCGAACGAGTATGTGAAGGCCGCAGAGCTGGGTGCCATCATCAATCTTGATGACATTACGCATATCGGTTTTCTCGAGGAGTGCGCCGGTTTGCCTGAAGAGATCTCCATTCGTTATAACCCCGGCCCGCTCAAAAGCGGCAACGCAATCATCGGCCACCCCGAGGAGGCGAAATATGGATTCACCCGCGAGCAGTTGTTCGAGGGCTACCGTATTCTGCGCGACAAGGGTGTGAAGCGCTTTGGCTTGCATACGATGGTGGCGTCGAACGAGCTGGACGGCTCCTACTTCGTCGAAACCGCGCATATCCTGTTCGAGCTCGTCGGCGAGCTGTCCGCCGAACTCGGCATCGAATTCGAGTTCGTCAATATTGGCGGTGGGATCGGCATTCCATACAAGCCGGAGGACGAAGCGGTCGACCTCGAAGCGCTCGGTGAAGGCATCCGCAAGCTCTACGATGATTTGATTGTCGGCAAGGGTCTCAAACCGCTCGACCTGCGCATGGAATGCGGGCGGATGGTAACGGGGCCGTATGGCTATCTCGTCAGCCGTGTGCTGCACAAGAAGAATACCTACAAGCAGTTTGTCGGGCTTGATGCCTGCATGACCAATCTGATGCGCCCGGCACTCTACGGCGCCTACCACCACATCACCGTGCCCGGTAGGGAAGATGCCCCGTGCGATCTTATCTGCGATGTCACCGGGTCGCTCTGCGAAAACAACGACAAGTTTGCCATCGACCGCGCCATCCCGCAGGTCGAGATCGGCGACCTCGTCGTGATCCACGACGCCGGCGCGCACGGCCATGCCATGGGCTTCAACTACAACGCCAAGCTGCGCTCCGCCGAACTGCTGCTCCGCGAAGACAGCGAAGTCGTCCAGATCCGCCGCGCCGAAACGGTCGAGGATTATTTTGCCACCCTCGACATGGATGGTTTGACTGAATTTTCTGTATGAACCACGAATTATGCGAATATTCACGAATGATTAGTGTGGATTCGTGACGATTCGTGGTTAATCCTCCCCGTTGGTGGGGATAGAAGGAGGCATGAAAATGTATTTTAGTGGTGTTTATACTGCACTTGTAACGCCGTTCGACGCAAACGGCTCGATCGACTTCCAAAAGCTGGAAGAGCTGGTCGAGTTTCAGGTTGACGGCGGCGTGGAGGGCATCGTGCCGGTCGGGACGACCGGCGAGTCGCCGACGCTGAACACGGAAGAGCACTTGAAGGTAATTCAGGCGGTGGCCGAAAAGGCGGAAGGTCGCTGCAAGATTATCGCGGGGACCGGAGCCAACTCGACCGCCGAGGCGGTCGAACTGACGGAGGCCGTCAGGGGATTCGGCGTCGATGGAACGCTGCAGGTAACGCCATACTACAACAAGCCGAACAACGCCGGTTTGATCCAGCATTTTTCCGCCGTGGCCGACCTCGGTGTTCCGGTGGTGCTCTACAACGTGCCCGGACGCTCCGCAAAGGAGATCCCGCTGGAGGTGGTCGCGGAACTGTCAAAGCACGAACACATCGTTTCCGTCAAGGAGGCGGCCGGTTCGGTTGAGCGCGTAACGGCGATCAAGGGTCTGTGCGATATCGAAGTGTTGTCGGGCGACGACGCGCTCGCGCTTCCGATGATCAAGGAGGGGGCATGCGGCGTCATATCCGTCGCCTCGAACATTATTCCTTCGGAGATGGTTGCGCTGACCGAGGCGGCGCTTTCGGGCAATTATGATGCCGCCCAGGCGATGCACGACAAATACGCGAAGGTGTTCGACGATTTGTTCATCGACACCAACCCGATTCCGGTCAAGGCCGCCATGGCGATGAAGGGCATGCTCGAAGAAACCTA
>JBDLHZ010000382.1:0-2350 GCA_039715135.1 Verrucomicrobiota bacterium | reverse complement strand
GAACGGTAGTAGCGCGAAAAGACGGAAGTGTCCCAGCCCCGCTTAAAGAACTTATTGAGCGTTTGCTGGAATTCAAGGCCGTAGGCGGATGTATCCACGCTGGAACGATCCTTGCCGTCGCGGCGACGCTTGGTGTCGTAGAAGGTGCCGACCAAATCGTTGCCGATGCTCTGCAGGGATCCAAACGCGGTTGGCGAAAGATCAGGCATCATATCAAATCCGCCCACAACTCCCTCGCCCAGCCCGTCGCCCATGCCGGACATTTCCGGAAGCTGGATGTCGGGCATGCTCGCGCGGTTGATCTTGGTGACAATGCGCGTGGTCGGCTTGGGTTTGGAGGTTTTCCGCACCTTCACCTTCGGCTTCTTGAGCTTCATTTTCGGACGCTCAACCGCCTTGGGTGGCTCGAATTCGATTTCCTTCTTCTTCACCACCGTGAAGACCACCAGCATCCCGGCAAGAAAAAAGAGCGCGGCATGGATCGCAATGCTCAGCAGCACCGCGCTGGACGTTCCCTTGGTGATTCTCCCGTTCTTTCCTCCCACCCGTTTCATCCATCTCCTTCGGTTTTGACAAAATGATTACCGCCACGCGTTCGTCCGGGGAATATCCTTTTCATTATACCATTCCATCGGAATTCCCGCACTTAAAACCGATGGCTAACATGCCGAGAGCCCCTCCGTAGAGAGGCTCTCTTTCCGGATTCGTTCACGCCCGCGCCGAATGGCATGGGAAACCCGAAACGAATCGCTTATCGCTTGATTCTGCGAACCAGCATGATGCCTAGGCCAGTCAGGCCAAACAGACCCATGGTGCCCGGCTCGGGAACAACATCCAGCGTTACATCGTCGGCATAGACATAGTCGCCGCCTCCGCCACGGAATCCGACACCAATGTTTTTGCCTGCATCGGAAGCAGTAGCGGTATATTCAAGAGTAAGCTGCGCCCAGTTGTCATAGGTTCCGCTGCCGTCATAATAATTCGACAGCACCTGATAGCCCGTGTCTCCCAGGATATTACCACCCCATGTACCAGCAGGATCGCTTGCATCAGTCAATGTCATCCTGAGCTGAATGGGATTGGCACCACCACTATCACCCGAGGCTGAAGTCAACGCCCAAAGCTTAAAGGTGTAGGTATAACCTTCAACATATGTAATGCCTGTGTCCTGGATCCAAACGCCTCCACCTGTGTATGCAATGCCGTAAGGATCGGTTGTGTTGCAGACATTTCCGCTGGTATGGTCCGTAAACGTGCTCAAACGGAACTTAGCGTTACCCACATCATAGTTGCTGTCCCATTCGGTTGTTCCGGCATCGTGGGCCACATCAGCCTGCGTATAGTTGACCGTTTGTGACGCGAAGTCCCAGTCGTCGATGGCGATAGCCGTCGCTCCTGCGCTACCGGCCACCAAGCCGGCCATAAGTATCAATGCTATTTTTGTCTTCATTCCTTTCTCCTTGTTTACTCCTGCATGGCTTCATGCGACGCAGGATTGGTTGATCCCGCATACTGCGGGTTTTCCTGTTCCCGGGAAACGCTCCCCATGAACGTCTCCCACTTCCTTTACCTTTTCCTTCCTGGGCGCTCCCGCACCTGCGGGAGTGCCACTCAACAATAACTCGGCCGAAACCTACGGCTGCCCCAGCCCGTAGAAAGCTTCATCATCAGTGGATTCCACGTAGATTACCGGGTTTCCACTGCCCGCTGTTCCCGAAACGTTCAGGTTGTTTGTCGTGGTGAACGGCCCGGCACTGGTTGCGGCGTGCGGCGTGGCGGCCCAAGGACCGATCACGAGATCCGTGCTCTTCAGCGGCTGGGTCGTTGCCTTTAACGATGGCGCGCAGGTAAGCTCGATCTCATAGACGTTGCTACCCAGCGATGTGAAGCTGATAATCTCCGGATCCGGCGTTACGGCCGTAAGCGTTACATCATCACACCAAGTCTCGGTACGCCCGTACACCTTGACACCAATCCGCTTGCCGGCATCGGCTGCGGTGGCGGTGTGTGAGAATGTATACTCGTTCCAAGTTGCTCCACCGCTGTTCGGCACAACAATCGCAGTCGACGATGCCACGAGGTTGTAGTTGCTGGCGGCCAGGGCACCGTTGGCATAGTCGCCGTCCGTAAACGCCAGATACAACACCTGCTCGTTGGTTGATGCCGTGGTTGCCCAAACACTCATGTTGTATTCCACGCCCTCTTCATAGGTGCTGCTCAACGCCTGGAATATATTTTTCTGGTAGAGCTTGGTGGCTTGATCTCCGCCATGGGCTGCAACAGGCGAGCCTGCAATGTTCGTATAGGCCAGGTCCATGATATATGCAGACGAACCGGAACCCCAGGGGCT
>JBDLHZ010000381.1:0-2355 GCA_039715135.1 Verrucomicrobiota bacterium | reverse complement strand
CGCGGCCAACTCTCCAAGGCATGGAACGTTGAAATCGGCGGAGTGATGATGAAGCTTTCGGCGACCGATTTCGGCCACCTTGGCGTATTCCCCGAAACGCGTGCGCTATGGGAATGGATACGCACGACGCTTTCCGAACAGCGCGGGAAAAAGAGCCGCGACCTAAAATTCCTCAACCTCTTTGCCTATTCCGGCGGGGCCACGCTCGCCGCTGCGCAAGCCGTTGCGCACTGCTGCCACCTCGATGCCTCCAAGGGCATGGTCGACTGGGCGCGCGAAAACGCCAAGCTCAACAACCTACAGGATGCACCGATCCGTTGGATTGTCGATGACGTGATCAAGTTCCTCCGCCGCGAAGTCAAGCGCGGCAACCAGTACGATGCCGTCCTGCTCGATCCACCTTCCTTTGGGCGCGGGAAAAAGGGGGAACTCTACAAGATCGAAGAGAGCCTGATGACCACGCTCGACCTGGTGCATCAAGTCCTCTCCGCCGATCCTTGCTTTGTCCTGCTCACCTCCCACACTCCCGGTTTTTCACCAATCGTGCTCAGCAACCTGCTGCGGCAATACAACGCGGGCGGAACCATCGAACACGGCGAAATGCTCCTGACCGGTTTAGCCGAAGTGATGGATCTTCCAAATGGGAATTGGGCACGTTGGATCAATGATTAGGTTGTAGGGCGGGAAGGTTTACAGCCGTTCCCTCCCTGCAATTTCCAATCAATACAGCTCGTATTTGCAGAGTACGCCATCGAGGCCGCCGTTGCGCAGGGGTTGCTTCCACTCGGGCTTGAGGCCGAGTTTCTTTAGGAGCGAGGCGTCGCCATAGTAGATGAAGGCGGTGCAGCCGGTGCATTTTTGCTTGAGGAAGTCACCGAACTCCTTGAGCAGGGCGGCGGCGTCTTCCTTGTTGCCGAGGCGGATGCCGTAGGGCGGATTGGTGACAATGGTGGTGTTGTCGAACCCTTCCAGATCGTGGAAGTCGGTGCGCCGAACCTTGATCTTTCCAGCGTCCGGAAGGGCGGCACGGTTGGCGCGCACGGCCTTCAGTGCGTCGGCGCTGATGTCGCTACCGCTTATCAGCGCTTGAGCAGGCTGCCCAATCTGCACGATCTCCGAATTGGCCTTGGTCTTGACCTGATTCCAAACGGCGGCGTCGAAGTCGGGCAGGCGCAGGAATCCGAATTTTTTGCGAAGGTAGGCGGCGGGTATGTTGCACTGCTTCATGAAGGCTTCGCAGAGCAGGGTGCCGGAGCCGCAAAAGGGGTCGTGGAGCGGGCGTTCGCCGTGCCATTCAGACAATTGGATGATGGCGGCGGCGAGGGTTTCCTGCATGGGGGCTTCGACGGATTCGGCGCGGTAGCCGCGCTTGTGCAGCGATCCGCCGCCGAGATCGACACTGATGCGCGCCTTGTTTTCATGGATATAGAGGTTGAGCTGGAGATCGGGGTTGCGGGTGTCGACGTTGGGGCGTTCGCCGGTCTTGTCGCGAAACTGGTCGACGATGGAATCCTTCAAAACCTGTCCGGCATATTGCGAGTTGCGGATATTGCTATCGGCCACGTTGGAGGTGATGGCGAAGGTTTTGGTGAGGGTGAGGAAGTCGGACCAGTCAATGTTTTGCGCGGTCTTGTAGAGGTATTTGTCGGAGTGGCAGTCGAACACGATCAGCGGGGCGAGGATGCGCGAGAAGATGCGGGTGCGGTAGACGATGTCGTAGAGGGTGCGCTGGTTGGCGCAGAAGTAGACACCTAGGTAGCCGGGCTTGATGTTGGTTGCGCCAAGCTCCTTAAGCTCCGCCTCGCCGCACTTTTCGGTGCCGGAGGCGAGCTGGCCGAAATAGTGGTTGGTGCGCTGGTAGAGGTATTCGCTCATGCGGGATTCATTTTACAGGACTATTTATGACAGGCCTATTGTTTTCAAAAAACAGGTAGATTGTCCTGTCATCAAATAGTCCTGTTTAATCTTTCCGGACGGCGCGGTTGTTTTCATCAACGAAGACGACGATCGGTTCGAGGGTCTTCGCCTCTGCATCGTCGTAGTTGCCGTAGGAAATGATGATGACCTTGTCGCCGATGGCAGCGAGGCGCGCGGCCGGGCCGTTGAGCTCGATCACGCCGGAGCCGCGTTCGCCGGAGATGGTGTAGGTGATAAGCCGTTCGCCGTTGTTGAGGTTGACGACCTGAACCTGTTCGCCGGGAAGCATGTCGGCCATCTCCATCAGATCGCGGTCGATCGTGATGCTGCCTTCATAATACAACTCCAGCCCCGTGATGGTGGCGGTGTGTATCTTGGATTTTTTCATGATCCGTTGCATGGGATTCCCTCAAGTTTCAAAGCGGCGGATACTGCACT
>JBDLHZ010000380.1:0-2366 GCA_039715135.1 Verrucomicrobiota bacterium | reverse complement strand
TGATCGACTGGATGGCACTTAACGGCATCAACATGCCTTTGGCCATCACGGGTCAGGAGGCCATCTGGCAAAAGGTCTGGACCAAGGAATTCGGGCTGACCGACGAGGAGGTCCGCTCCTTCTTCACTGGCCCGGCACACCTGCCGTGGCATCGCATGTCGAACATTGACCGCTGGCAGGGGCCGCTGCCGCAATCGTGGCTCGACCACCAGCTTGCCCTGCAGAAAAGGATACTCGCCCGTGAACGCGAACTGGGCATGACCCCCGTGCTGCCCGCCTTCAACGGCCATGTTCCGGAAGTGCTGAAAGAAAAATATCCGGAAGCCAAAATCGAAAAACTGAAACCGTGGGCGGAAACCGACGAGGCCCACCGCGTCCACCTGCTCTATCCGATGGATCCGCTTTTCCGGAAGATCCAGAAAGCCTTCATGGAGGAGCAGAGCCGCCAGTTCGGCACGGATCACATCTACGGCGTCGACCCACTCAACGAAGTCCACCCGCCAAGCTGGGAGCCGGAATATCTGGTGCGCCTCTCCAAGACCATCTATGAATCGATGGCGGAAACCGATCCGGAAGCCAAATGGCTCCAGATGGGCTGGATGTTTCTACACGCCCGCAAGGACTGGACAAGCGAGCGCATTGAAGCCGTTGTCAATGCCGTGCCGCCGGGCAAAATGATCCTGCTGGACTATTTCTGCGAAAACACCGAAGTGTGGCCGATGACCGACTCCTTCTTCGGCCAGCCCTTCATCTGGAGCCACCTCGGCAATTTCGGCGGCAACACCATCATGTGCGGAGAGATCGGGAAATCCGCCAAGCGCTTTGAAAACACATTATCCACGAACGACAATCTGGTCGGCATCGGCTCAACGCTGGAAGCGCTGGATGTAAACCCACCGGTCTATGAACACCTCTTCGAACGGGCATGGGATACGCAGGAAGCCGATCTGGAAACCTGGTTCAACCGTTATGCCGACCGCCGATGCGGCACCAAAGACGAGAATGCCCGCGCGGCATGGAAGCTCCTGAAGGAAACCATCTATACCGATGTTCCCACGCTGGCCAATGTAACGCTGACCAACATCCGGCCGCTGCTGAAAGGATACGATGAAGTCCCCTACTCCAACACGGATCTTTTCCGTGCCTGGGAGCTTCTGCTTCAGGCCAAAGACCTGTCGCGCGACGCCGCGCAATATGATGTGGTCAATGTGGGCCGCCAGGTGCTCGGCAACCATTACACCGCCCTGCGGAACCGGTTTACCGCCGCCTATGAGGCAAAAGACACGGGACTCCTGAAATCCACCGGCGCAAAGATGAATGAGCTGATGGCGGATCTCGACCGGCTGCTGGCCACCCGTTCGTCTTTCCTGCTCGGCAAATGGATTGAGGAGGCCCGCGCCTTCGGCATCAACGAAGCCGAAGCAGACTATTATGAGAACAACGCCCGCACCCTCATCACCACCTGGGAAAAGGGTGGACATATTCTGGCCGACTATGCCGACCGCAACTTGAACGGGCTCACCGAAACCTTCTATGCCCCGCGCTGGACCATGTTCATCGACGATGTCATTGCCGCTGCGGAAGCCGGGCAGGCATTTGATGCCAAGGCCTTCAAAACAAAATCCGTCGCTCTCGAAAGCGAATGGACAAAGCAGAGACAGAAGTTTCCCGCCTGTCCCACCGGCGATGCCGTTGCCATCGCAAAACAGCTTATGGAAAAATACAAAAACGAAATCCGGGAGCCAAGCATTGTCCCGAAGCCGGTTCACGCCGAGGTTAAACGCGGATCGTTCACGATCAACGCGGAAACAAAGATTGCAGCCCGCCCGGACAATGCGGAGGCCCGCCGGATTGCGGGATTCCTTGCCAATGCCCTGCAACTGGAAACCATCGACGATGCCGCGGCATCCAACGTGATTATTCTTGAAATCGCGGAGGGACTGGAGCCGGAGGGCTATACGCTTTCCGTCGGCAAGGAGCAGATCCTCGTTCGTGGAAAAGGTGCGGGACTTTTCTATGGCATGCAGACCCTGCTCCAAATGCTGCCGGCGGACCGAATTGCCGCTTTGAGAATTCCAGCGGTGGAAATCGCCGACGAACCGCGCTTCAAGTGGCGCGGAATGCATCTGGATGTTTCCCGACATTTCTTCGAGATCGATTTCATCAAGAAATACATCGACCTGCTGGCGATGCATAAGCTGAATACCTTCCACTGGCATCTGGTGGACGACCAAGGCTGGCGCATCGAAATCAAGGCATATCCGCTGCTCTCCGAAAAAGCCGCGTGGCGCGAAGGCACCGGAACGGAAGCGTGGGATTATTTCGTTGGGCCGGCCGTCGAGGGCAAGCCGAAGTATGGCGGGTTC
>JBDLHZ010000379.1:0-2368 GCA_039715135.1 Verrucomicrobiota bacterium | reverse complement strand
GGTTGTTGATGCCGGCAAGAATGGCGGACTGGTTCTCGCGACCCACTCGGTTGGCCCCGAGGTTCCGGTGGAAAATTATGAACTCTTCCGGCAGATTATTGCCGAACGGGGATGCTACAAAGGATCTTAATCGGCAAGCTGATAAGATGGAGGAATCTTGGCTTTTCCGACCACTGCGGGAAATCCCTGGGTTCCGACCCTTTCCTGAAATACCCGGAATCCAGCATCCGATCCAAAATTGCAGCAATTACACAAAAACCGCATACTTTGCAGATTCACCCTGCAACGAACTTTTTATTTGCAAAACGCCCTTCCGGTCTGTACGTTATGTAGGTGATTCCCTTATCCTTCAATGCACATTTCAGTATTTAGACAAACATAGGTGCCTTGCCATGAACATGCAGCCAAAAGAAAAAACCATGCCAAAAAATCCCCGAAATATCCGGATGCAGGACGTGGCGGATCACATCGGTATTTCGGTCTCGACCGTCTCCCGATCCTTGAGCCGGCCGGACATGGTCAGCGCAAAGGTCAAGACCCTGATCGACAATGCGGTTGAGGAACTGGGATATCGCCGTCTGCGCCAATCGGCCGCTTTGAAAGGAATCAACAACGGAATGACTGGCCATGACATGGAAATCGGCAAGGTCGGCCTGCTGATGCCCAAATCGATTTGCCAGGCGGTGGCCGCCCCCAACGGGGTCCACCATTGGGATCCACTCTTCACAAGCGTTCTCAAGGAGGTGGAGGACGCCGGAGGACGCCTGGCCCTGATGGCTTGCGATAGACATGGTCAGGAAAACACGCCATCGATCATCGAAAGAGAGCAAGTGAGCGGGTTGTTGATTGGATTTTCCCCATCCGAGCACGATCTTCACTGGCTGGAAACGCTGGCCAAGCGTCTTCCCGTCGTCGCGCTGAACACAATTATCCCCCACCCTCCCATTCCGTCGATTGCCGTAGACAACCGCCTGATGATGTACAAGGCTGTTGGGCGCCTGCGGGAACTGGGGCACAGCCGGATTGCCTTTTTCGGCGTCGGCGAGAACTACCCCAACCTGGACCTGTACGAGCACTTCCATGCCTTGGAGCGACGCCACTACTACACCGAAGCACTGCGCTTCAATGGATTGGCGATCGATCCCGAGCTCTGCAAGGCGGAGACGTTCGCACTCGGCGAACATGCCCCCGCCATCGAGGCGACCATGCAGAGGATGATGAGCCTGCCCGAACCGCCAACAGCAATCATTTCGTCGCTCGGCACCATGCCCTGCTTCTTCGATGTGATTGCCCGAATGAAGCTGCGGGCACCGAACGACCTGAGCCTGCTGGCCACCGATGAAGCGTCTCTGGCCGAGATGATGCCCTGCCCGCTGACCACCATCGGCTCCAACCACCCGCAAGGCGCGCATCTTGCAGTCGAACTGCTCATAAAGATGATACGAAACCATAGGCAGTTGTCCAACAATGTGCAGTACATCCGCTTCGAGCCGTTGCTCACGGAACGCGCCTCGCTGGCTCCGCCCAGGCAATAGCTCCAGGAAGATTTTGGTTTCAATGAACATCCCCTCTTCTGCCAACAAGGCTTTTCCATGCAACGGTTTCTATCGCCGCGTTCTGCTCGATGACGTGGTGCCGTTCTGGCTGAAGCATGCGATCGACCGGGAATACGGCGGCATCGGCAACGTGATCGATGACGAGGGCAACACCATCAGCCACGACAAGTATCTCTGGTCGCAGGGCCGTGCGCTTTGGTCCTTTTCCGCGCTGTTCAACCGTATTGAACACAATCCGGAATGGCTCGGTTTCGCGCACCACATCTACCGCTATATCTCCACCCATGGACGGGACGAACAGGGCCGATGGATGTACCGGCTGGACAAGGACGGCAATGTGCTGGATCGCGACATCAGCATCTATGTCGACGGGTTCGTCATGGCGGGACTGGGAGAATACCATGTTGCCACCGGAAACGAAGCGGCACTGAAACTTGCCCTCGAAACCGCTAAAAACGTGATTGAACGCCTGAAGGTTCCCGACGGATACGGCACCGCCCCCTACTCCATCCCCGACGGCATGAAGGTGCTCGGCATCCGCATGCTCTTCTCCTGGGTCTTTTTCCATCTCGGGAAAATCGCCGGCCGGGCCGATCTCCGTGACCGGGGCACCGCCATGGCCCGCGAAATTCTCGACGAGTTTTATATTCCCGAAAAGAACGCTGCATTGGAGTATGTTTCGCTGGACGGCGAATTCGTGGACACTCCCTGGGGGCGCGTCTGCATTCCCGGCCATGTAATCGAGTCCCTGTGGTTCGCCATCGAAATCTTTGAACAGACAGGTGAGGCCGATCGGATTCAAGCCTGTTGCC
>JBDLHZ010000378.1:0-2379 GCA_039715135.1 Verrucomicrobiota bacterium | reverse complement strand
GGTCGGCAATCTATGGGATTCGGATTCGGCGGACAGCTTGAAATATGTCATGGGCAACGACTGGGTCCAGGTGGGTGACTGGATCACGCTCGAACCCGGCGAGTCGCTGGACATGGAGATCCTCATCGGCGACAGCAGCCACTATTCCGCCTATTTCCTAGTGGTCGAGGAGGAGGGTGTGGAATACGAGAGGAACCGGGCGGGCGCCCCGATCCTCCCAGCCTTCAAAACCACCGAACTTTCGCACGACATGCTGGATGTCGTCTACAAGCATCTTCCCATCGGCGAAATGATCTGTCTGACCAACGGCCCGGTCTTTTGCGACTACAACACCTCCGCCAGGGCTGCGGCGCCCAAGGAGGAGGAACCCGAGCCATCTGTTCCAGAGGATTCCGGGAAAGAAGAAATACGCACATGGACCTTGGCGGACGGCCACACCACAGAAGCAAGGTTCATCAACTTTTTTGGCGGGAAGCTGGTGCTGCAAAATACCAAGGGGAAGATACGCAAGATTCCGCCAGAGCGGCTTTCGGCGGCAGATGTTGAATATGCCGAACTAGCAAGCCCGCCCGATTTCGACATCAATTTCCTGAAAAACTTTCACCAGGAACGTTTTTCAGGGGGATACTATGATATCGCCGGGTGGGGCCGGACTCCGGAAGACTGGGGGCATTACGGCGTTCAGCTCAAGCAGAGCAGCCCCGGGGACTACAACCATGAACTGCAGGTGGAAATGTTTGTGGTCGGCAGGCAGATCGGGCGAAGCAAATACATCCTTCTCGACCATCAGAAAACCTCTTTTGTTCCGTCCGAACAGGAAGATCGGCGGTTTGAATATCGTAGCCCGAGGAAGGTGGTCATAGGGCGAGATGAATACTTCACCGATGTCCACGGGGAAAAATACTATGGCTATCTGGTGGAGGTTGTGGATGCCCGCGGGAGGGTAATCGCGATGGAAAGCTCCCATAAATGGCTGCCTAGGAAATTGG
This sequence comes from Verrucomicrobiota bacterium, assembly GCA_039715135.1. Classification (GTDB taxonomy): domain Bacteria; phylum Verrucomicrobiota; class Kiritimatiellia; order Kiritimatiellales; family Pontiellaceae; genus Pontiella. The sequence continues at coordinate 1,390 of JBDLHZ010000378.1, read as the reverse complement.
AAAACCTGAAGAAGCTCTCCGTCGGAAACTATATGGCCGACGACTGCATCCGCGCCTATCCCGACCGACCCAAGAAGTGTCCATCGTACTGATGCAAGATGCGGAAATTATGCGAAATCGACCGCGCGGGAAAGGATGCCATCGCGATACGGCAAGGTTCATGGCACCCAATTTAGGCAAGAGACTTTTTGACGCGATTTAATGAAGCGGTTTATGGGTTGAAATACTTGCGCCGTAATGGCACAGTCGCATGCATGAAACCGGGTTTTTTCGATAAATTGGTGGATCGGCTGGATCATTTGGATTCGGGTAGCTTGCAGACCTATTTCCTGCGCCTCGCGAAGGAAAAGGGGTTGATGGAAACCATCTTCCAGGCGCTGGAGGAGGGGATTATCGTACTCGATCCGGAGGCGCAGATCAGCTATGCCAACCGTGCGGCGGAGCAGTTCCTCGGCTTCAAACTCTCTGATGCGGAGGGTACGCCGATCCAACGCTACCTCAAGGATATCCACTGGGATCTCGTGCTCGACCTCGATGAATACGAGTGGAGCCAACTGGTTCGCCGCGAAATCGAAATCACCTATCCGCAGCACCGCTTCATGGAATTCTACGTCGTGCCGCTCGCCGCCGTTGATGAGAAGGAGGAGGGCGCGGTGGTGATTTTCCGCGACGTGACGCGCGAGCGCGAAACCACGGCGGAATCCATCGAATCCGAGCGGTTGCACGCCCTCAGCCTGCTCGCCGCCGGCGTGGCGCACGAGATCGGAAACCCGCTCAACTCGATCAATATCCATTTGCAACTGCTCGACCGAGAAATTGGCTATCTCGACGATGAAGGCGCGAAGAACGAACTCAAGGAGCTGGTCGAGGTTTCGCGCAAGGAGGTCGGGCGGCTCGACACGATTATTCGCCAGTTCCTCAAGGCGTTGCGCCCGTCGTTGCCCGAGCGCAAGCTCCACAGGCTTTGCGAGCTTGTTGAAGGGACGCTGGAAGTCATGAAACACGAGATTGCCGACCGCCGCATGTTGGTCGAAACCGACTTCCCGGAAGACATCCCGGCGGTGGCGGTCGACGAGACGCAGGTGAAGCAGGTCTTCTTCAACGTCGCCAAGAACGCGCTGCAGGCGATGGAGGATGGCGGTATCCTGAGAATCAACACGCAACAGTCCGATCGTTTTATCAGCGCAATTTTCGAGGACAACGGCCCCGGAATCGATCCCGAAAAACTCGGTGCGATCTACGAGCCGTACCACACCACGAAACCCGAAGGCTCCGGCCTCGGCATGATGATTGTCCAGCGCATCATGCGCGACCATGGCGGCGAGATCGAAATCAACTCCGAGCCGGGGCGCGGAACGCGCCTGACACTGCGTTTCCCGCGCGAAGATGC
>JBDLHZ010000377.1:0-2405 GCA_039715135.1 Verrucomicrobiota bacterium | reverse complement strand
AGGAGAAAAACCATGCCAAAAGATCAATTAGTATGCCCAAAAGAGACCCGCAAGTCGGGCGAGATTACCTTCAAGCCGATTCCGGTGCTGCAGTACAAATCGGACTACAAGACGGAAGAGAAAAAATACGGAAAAGAGCGTCTGGTCAAGATGTACTACGACATGCTCATGGTCCGCGAATTCGAAACCATGATCAACGAGATCAAGGTTCAAGGCTCCTACGAGGGAATGGAGTACAACCACCCCGGCCCGGCCCACCTGTCGATCGGCCAGGAGGCCGCAGCCGTCGGCCAGGCGGTCAACCTCGATACCGACGACTACATCTTCGGTTCGCACCGCTCGCACGGCGAGATTCTGGCGAAGTGCCTTTCAGCGGTCGATAAGCTCGACGACGGGCAGCTCACCAAGATCATGGATGGGTTCTTTGACGGCGCGACCGTCAACGTAGTCAAGGAAGATGCGCACGATAGCGTCAAGGATCTGGCCGAAGACTTTGTCCTCTACGGCACGCTGGCGGAAATCTTTGCGCGCCAGACCGGTTTCAACAAGGGTCTCGGCGGCTCGATGCACGCCTTCTTCATCCCCTTCGGCTCGATGCCCAACAACGCGATTGTCGGCGGTTCCGGCGATGTTTCCGTTGGTTCGGCCATGTTCAAGCTGATCAACCGCAAGCCGGGCATCGTGATTGCCAACATCGGCGACGCCTCGCTGGGTTGCGGCCCGGTGTGGGAAGGTTTCTGGATGGCGGCGATGGACCAGTACCGCGAACTGTGGGACGACGATTTTGGCTCCCCGCCGGTACTCTTCAACATTATGAACAACCAGTACGGCATGGGTGGCCAGACCAAGGGTGAAACCATGGGCTACGACATGGTTGCGCGTATCGGCGCGGGCATCAATCCCGAGCAGATGCACGCCGAGCGTGTCGACGGCTACAACCCGCTGGCCGTGGCCGACGCCACCGAGCGCCAGAAAAAGACCCTGCTGGCGGGCAAGGGCCCGGCCCTGCTCGATGTCGTAACCTACCGCATCTCCGGCCACTCGCCGTCCGATGCCTCCTCCTACCGCTCGAAAGAGGAAATGGAGCTTTGGGAAAAGGCGGACTGCATCCAGGAATTCGGCGACTACCTCATCCAAAACAAGGCCATGACCGAAGCCGAAGCCGAAGCCCTGAAGGCCAAAGTGGTTGCCAAGGTTTCCAAGGCAATGAAACTGTCGATCGACGAAAGTGTCTCGCCCTATTCCGACGTTGGCCAGATCGAAGGCATGATGTATTCCGACAGCAAGGTTGAAGCGTTCGACGACCGCGAGCCGGAAGTCCTTGAAAAGATGGAGGACAACGCCCGTGTCAAGCAGCTCAAGCGCAAGGAGCGCTTTGCGTTCGATGCTGATGGAAAGCCGTTCTCGGCCAACAAGCTCTACACCTATCGCGATGGTATCTTCGAAGCCATGGCGCACCGGTTCCAGACCGACCCGACCATGATTGCCTATGGCGAAGAAAACCGTGATTGGGGCGGGGCGTTTGCCTGCTACCGCGGCTTGACGGAAATGGTTCCGTATCACCGCCTGTTCAACTCGCCGATCTCCGAAGGCGCGATTGTCGGCTCCGCCTGCGGCTATGCCCTCAGCGGCGGCCGCGTCTGCGTCGAGCTGATGTACTGCGACTTCATGGGCCGCGCCGGCGACGAAATCTTCAACCAGATTTCCAAGTGGCAGTCGATGTCCGCCGGCATCCTGAAGATGCCGCTGGTGCTCCGTGTTTCCGTGGGCAACAAGTATGGTGCGCAGCACTCGCAGGACTGGACGGCAATGGTCAACCACATCCCCGGACTGAAGGTCTATTATCCGGCCACGACCTACGATGCCAAGGGCATGCTCAACCTCGCGCTGGCGGGAACCGACCCGGTCGTCTTCCTCGAATCGCAGAAGACCTACGGCATTGGCGAAATGTTCGAGAAGGATGGCGTGCCGGAAGGCTACTACGAAACGGAAGAGGGCGAGCCGGCCGTGCGCAGGCAGGGCAAGGACCTGACCCTCGTCACCCTCGGCCCGGTGCTCTACAGCGGCGTGAAGGTGGTGGACGAGATGAAGGAAAAATATGGAATGGAAGTCGAGCTGATCGACCTGCGTTTCGTCAATCCGCTCAACTACGACAAGATTGTCGAGTCCGTCAAGAAGACCGGACGCATTGTGCTGGCCTCCGACTCCGTCGAGCGCGGTTCCGCACTGCACAACGTTGCGGCAAACATCACCCAGCTCTGCTTCGACCATCTCGACGCACCGCCAGTGGTGATCGGTGCCAAGAACTGGATCTCGCCGGCCGCCGAAATGGAGAAGGACTACTTCCCGCAGCCGAGCTGGATCATCGACGCCATCCACGAGCGCATCGTTCCGTTGCCGGGCCA
>JBDLHZ010000376.1:0-2416 GCA_039715135.1 Verrucomicrobiota bacterium | reverse complement strand
GACATGATGCCTGACCTTGATGCTGTCACCGTATTCGGAAGCGGGCAGACCATCGGGAACGATTTGGAGGGAACCTTTTACGACTTTAAGCGCGACCGGAGAGGAAAACCACTTTCCGTGGGAATGTCTCCGGGCGAATTTGGAAAGAACGTTGCGAACTTCATCAAGAACGGATGGAAACCGTCCTCGTTTGCGCGTTTCTACCGCGCGCCGAAAAAACTCTACACACCGACGATCATGATTCCGCCGACCTTGACCTATTTCTCCCCGTTTGCATTCAACGAGTTCGAAATGCGTGCCGATATGTATCTGGTTCACTATAAGGGCCAGCTTGTGCATCCGAAAGGCGGGCGGTTCCGTTTTTGGGGCATGGGCGACGCCATGCTTGTGGTTCGTGTGGACGGAAAGGTGGTTTTCGATTTCCTCAACTCGTATAGCCATGTATGGCACGGGAAGAGATCTAGGAAATCGGGCTACCATCTGGGGCATTGGCCCTCCTTTACCGGTCAGTGGATAGATCTGGAACCGGGGATCCCATTGCCAATGGAAGTGATTATCGGGGAGGGTGGCGGCGGCCTTACTGCGGCCATGCTCTGCGTTGAGGAAGAGGGAGTGGAATATCCAAGAAACCTTGACCAAGGGCCGCTTTTGCCGATTTTCAAGACCGCTGAGCTATCACGCGACCAGGTCGATGCCATTTTTGAACTCCTTCCGGAAAACATGTGTGCCGTAACAAACGGGCCGGTCTTCAGCGACTACGACACCTCCGGGGAAGCACTGCATTATTCTCCGGAAAAGGAAGAGGTCTCCGCAATTGAGCCTCATGTCGAGGAGGCCTCGGAGAGTGGGATTCGGCAGTGGACGTTGGATAGCGGAAAGGTTGTTGAAGCGGAATTCGTGATGGAGTTCGGCGACAAGGTGGTACTCAAAACTACTCGAGGCAGGCAGGTGAAGATTCTGGTCAGCGAGTTTTCGGCGGAGGATCTCGATTATCTGGAGCTGGCCTCCCCGCCTTCGCTGAAGATCACCTTCCTGAAGGAGACGGGTATGTTCGATTTCAAGATTCTTCCATTCGCCTCTGCGAAGCAGACACCAATTATGAGGGAACTCACCGCCGGGCTGAAAATTGAAAAAATAAACATGAAGCCCTATACCAAGAAATTGAAGGTGGAGCTTTTTTCCATTGCCCAGGAAATTGATGGCGACAACTATGTGCTGCTGGATCGGAAAGAGGGAACATTCATTCCATCGGAGGAAAACGATGGTTGCTATGAACTATGGGGCAAAAAGGCCTACATGAAGGATTATCATGATACGTATGCCCCTCCACTACGCCGCCGGGGGTTGAAATACAAGGGTCACATGATTCTGGTTATCGACGAACGCGGCAAAATCATTGCTCAGGATATTTCAAACGATTGGATGTTGGATATTATCGATTTTCTCCGGGAGTTCCCCGTCGGCCGGCATTTCAGCAAGAAAGGCCAGCGGGTCTATCCTCCCCGTGGCAGCGTCATGTACTCGACTTGGAATGATATATGATGGAGGAACTTGCTGCGAAGCATAATGCCCTGCGAGCATAGGCCGAAGGTCTGTTCAAGCATCCGGCTTAAAGCAATTGCGATTAACTGGTAACCGCATCTCGCGAATCCGGAGGGTTTTGAAAGAGGCTAGATGGAGGTGGATATGAAGATGACGAATAACCCTAAAGAGGCTAGATGGAGGTGGATATGAAGATGACGAATAACCCTGTGAGAAAGGCTCTACTTGAGCGGAAGATAACGCTTGGAAGCTGGATTCAGATCGGCCATCCAGCAGTGGCGGAGATTCTGGCGAATGACGGGTTTGATTGGCTAGCGGCGGACTGCGAACACACCGATATCGATGTGGAAGGTTTCACGCAAATCGCCCGTGGCATGTATGGCCGCGGGCCGGTATCGATGGTGCGTGTGCGCGAAAACGATACACTGGCCATTCGCCAGATGCTCGATGCCGGGGCGCAAGGGGTGATTGTTCCGCTGGTCAACAATGCGGAAGAGGCAGCCAAGGCGGTTGCCGCCGCCAAGTATCCGCCTCAAGGAGTTCGTGGTTTTGCTTTTTCGCGTATGAACAACTATGGAGTGGATTTCGATGAAAATGCCAAAACTGCAAATGATGATATTGCGGTTGTGGTGATGATCGAATCCAGGGAGGCGGTGGAAAACATTGACGGCATTCTGGAGGTTGATGGCGTGGATGGCGTTTTTATCGGGCCGTATGACATGAGCGGTTCCTATGGCATTCCCGGGGAACCCTCGCATCCGCTGGTGCAGGAAGGCTGCGCAAAGGTGCTGTCCGCCTGCGAAAAGGCGGGCAAATCGGCGGGGCTGCATGTAGTGTTTCCCAGCGAGGAAAACATCAAGAAGGTGATTGATGA
>JBDLHZ010000375.1:0-2417 GCA_039715135.1 Verrucomicrobiota bacterium | reverse complement strand
CAACGGCCTCACACAATGCGCTGGAAGAATTGCAGGAAAGCATCGAACTGGTTTTTCTTGTCCATCTTTTCCTCCATCAGCTTCCGGGCATTTTCGCCCATGCGCACGCAGGCTTCGCGGCTTTCCCACACCGTTTCGATCGCATCGGAAAACTGCTCGATGTTGCCGGGATCGGTCAGGTAGCCGGTCTCGCCGTCAAACACAACCTCGGGAATCCCGGCCAGCTTGGTAGAAATGACGGGGAGCTTCATCGACATGGCCTCCAGCAGCACGTTCGGCAATCCCTCCTTGTAGAGGCTGGGCAGTGCCAGGATATCGATGCGCTCAAAGACATAGTTTGGCTCGTTCGTGAAGGGGAAGAATGAGACGTGCTCTCCTAGGCCGTAGGCGTCGACAACGGCCTTCAGCATGGCTTCGTCGGGGCCTTCGCCCACGAACATGACATGAATATCGGGTAGCTTGCCGGCGTCCAGGATCCGCTTGACGGCCTGTAGCAGTATGATCTGGCCCTTGCGGTTTTCGAGGGCGCCGATCGAGCCGAGGATGGGTCCGGCATTGTCCGGCAACCCGTAGCGCACCACGGCTTCCTTCCGGGTTTCCGGTGTGGATGTGAAGCGGTTGACTTCCGTTCCCTGATACACCAGCTCGATCATGTCGGCGGGCAGCTTGTAGACGTCGATCAGGTATTGCCGAGTAAAGTTGGTGATGCAGATGATATGCGTCTTTACGTCGGAATCGGGCTGGTAGTACTCGCGCAGATACCACGGGACAATCGAACCGGTCTTCGGGGAGAGGATGGTGTCGAGTCCGGCATCCTTGATGCATTCTCCGGCAAACATGGAGCAGTGGAAATCGCCGCGCGGCGGATGCACGGTGCACACGGCCACATCCATGCCGCGTAATCCTTCCGTCCAGGCGTCTTTATACTTTTCCGGATGGACGACGATATCGTCCCAATCGTAGGTATGGATTGTTGCACCGGCTTCGGCACAGAGGTTGGCAACATGGCTGCCTTCCGGTGCGATAACGGCCACCTCTTCACCCTTGGCAATGAAATCGCGCGTGGCCTCGATGACCCATATCTGGGTTCCGCCGCGCAGGGGAGTATCTTCAATGAATCCGATTTTCATGCGTTTGTTCCTCCAAGTGTATCGATAAACCGATCAAATTTGCGTTGCACCATTTCCATGCTGTAGCGCAACCGAACCGCGTTTTTGTTGTGGGTTTTATTACTCTCAAAGGCCTCGGGCGCGAGCATGATCCCGGCAACCTGGTCAAGGAAGGCGGGCGAGAATTCGCCCTCCGGGAAGAGCACGTAGCGGATCTGCTCCTCGTCCGCCAGATGCTCGCCCACGACCTCGGCAAACACCTCTTCGGGATAGTAGCGGCTGCAGATGATCGGAATGCCGCCGGCGCTGGACTCGATGATGGGCAGGCCGCGACCCTCGGTTTCGCTGGGGAACAGGATAACGGTGGCCAACCTGTAGATCTCTTCGATATTCATCTTCGCCAAGCCATTTTCAGCCAGGGCCGGGTGGTCTTCGGTTCCTACGGAAAACGCCAGGAAAATGCGTGCGGCAATCTCTTCGGGCACCGATTCGAGTACTTTGCCGTAGGCCGCGAGCACGGTTTCCAGATCACCACGATGCTCGATCGGAACCGGGCCGCTAATATGCACGACCAGTTGGCGCTCGGGAACGCTCTGGAACGCCTCCAGAAACGAAGGTTGCTTCATGAGTGCTTCGAGCAGATGGAAATCCATCTCAATGCGCTTGCGGGCAATTACGCGCGTGGGTTGCAGGCAGTAGATGGTATTGTCGGCGGACGGATCGAACACTAGCCCGGATCGCGAACCGCAAACGATCGGGCGTTGGTTGTCCATCCATTCCCCCAGCGCGGCCAGATGCTCGCGAATGCCCATCGTCTGCACCGTGGCTTTTCCGTCGGACAGGATGTAGGCCATCTTGCGGCGGAATGTCTTCTGATCCTCCGGGGTGAACTCCTCGAAAAACTTGTCGCTGATGGACGTGCCGAGTTCAAAGACCCGGGCAGGGTCGAACCCAAAGTGCTCGACCAGTTCCTTCGACTGCGGCGAGTTAATGTTGACCTGAATCCAGCGTTTGCCGTTCCACGGATAGAGGCGTCGGAACAGCGCGAAGAACGGAGCATTGTCGATGTTCTTGAAAAAGTGGTCGCGCGGTCCGGGGGCTTCGCCCGGTTGCTTCTGCGCGGCGGGCTTCCCGCCTTCCCAATAGAAGTCGTGGTTGGAGCTGAGGACATGGAGTCCCATCATCTCCGACACGATTACGAGCGCCAGTTCGGCCGGCAGGTTGCCGGGGTTGGTGGGAATATTGACGGGAACAACCAGCGATATGCCGTTTTCGGCGAGGTAGCCGCCGAGGTTCCCGGCAATGGCC
>JBDLHZ010000374.1:0-2419 GCA_039715135.1 Verrucomicrobiota bacterium | reverse complement strand
GTGGGTGCCGGGATCTACGGCTCGTTCGAAGAGGCTTTCCAAACACTGGAAAAGCGGAAAGTCGTCGAACCGGGCGAAGGAGCCTACGCCGATGCCTACGCCACATGGAAAAAACATTTGAAGCAAGTATGTCGCTAACACGGCTTCACAGCAGGAGGATCTAAACAAGCTGCAAGGAAAGTTAACGAAAGAAGGGACGATAGGATGTCGGAGATAAAACAGGATTTGTGATTCTAATCACGCCAGTCGCCACGATCGGCGGCAAGTAGGAACCCTACGAGTCCCTTATCAACCAGTATATCTAGAGTGCTGGCAAGGGAAGAAGCCCTGATGCTATAAGTCCGGCCCTGCATATGCCTGGCTTGCCGGGGTTTTTGGACCACAGGAAGGAGCGAAAAGATGTCAGGATTGGACTGGGGCATAATCGGATTGTATTTTTCCGCATTGGTCGGCGTGGTGTGGTGGTCGTCGAAAAAGCAGGACACAGCGGCGGACTATTTTCTGGCGGGGCGCAACATTGGCTGGTTTGCCATCGGCGGCTCGCTGTTCGCTTCCAACATTGGTTCCGAGCATATTGTCGGGCTGGCGGGTTCCGGCGCATCGACCGGCATGGCGATGGCGCACTGGGAAATGCACGCATGGGTCATGCTGCTGCTCGGCTGGGTTTTCGTTCCCTTCTACTACCGGGCGAATGTTTTCACCATGCCCGAGTTTCTGGAGAAGCGCTTCAATTCCAAGGTTCGGTGGATTCTTTCCGTTGTTTCGCTCGTGGCCTACGTGTTCACGAAGGTTTCCGTGACCGTCTATGCCGGCGCCCTTGTTTTCCGGACGCTGCTTCCCGACCTGCAGCTGACCCTTTTCGGCCAGGTCTGGGGGCCGTTCTGGATCGGCGCCTTTGCAACCGTCATCCTGACCGGGATCTACACCGTCTTCGGCGGCCTGCGCGCGGTGCTCTACACCGATACCGCCCAAGCCGTGATCCTCCTGCTCGGATCCTTCTTCATTACGTTCTTCGGCCTGAAAGCCCTCGGTGGCTGGGGCGAACTGAAGGCGGTTTGCGGCGACCGCGCCACCGAACTGGCTCTATGGCGTCCAATGATGCAGGCCGGTTCCGACATCCCGTGGTGGAAGAACAACGACTTCCCCTGGCTTGGAATCCTGATTGCCTCGCCGGTCGTCGGTATCTGGTACTGGTGCACCGACCAGTATATCGTTCAACGCACCTTGGCGGCCAAAAACCTGACGATGGCACGGCGAGGCGCGATTTGGGGATCGTTCCTGAAGGTATGGCCCGTCATGATCTTTCTCGTGCCGGGACTGATCGGCTGGGCCCTCCACCAGAAGGGTGTCATGACGATTCCGGCCAAAGTGGTTGGCGGGAAAACCGTCGCCGCCATCGATGGCGACCAGGTGTTTGCCACGATGGTGATGAACCTGCTTCCGGCAGGTTTGCGCGGGCTGGTGGTCGGCGGGCTGCTGGCGGCACTGATGAGCTCGCTCTCTTCGCTGTTCAATTCCTGCGCCGCACTGTTTACGGTCGATATCTACGAAAAAATCCGTCCGAACCAATCCGAGCGGCATTTGGTAACGGTGGGCCGCTTTGCAACCACCATCATTGTTCTGCTAGGCATGGCGTGGATCCCCGTAATGTACAAGGTGGCCGGCGGCGGGCTCTATCAGTATCTCCAGAGCGTGCAGAGCTACCTTGCACCGCCGATCACCGCAGTATTCCTGCTTGGGCTGTTCTGGAAGCGCATCAATGCCCATGGCGCCATGGCCGGACTTGTTTCAGGCTTTGTGCTTGGCATGTTCAAGCTGACGGTCCAGGCACTCTATGGCGAAGGCAAGGCGGCGGCCGGACCATTCCTTACGGGATTGGCCGATTTCAGCTTCCTCTACTTTTCCGGCGTTTTGTTCCTGATCAGCATCGCCATCGTGGTGGCCGTATCCCTGCTATCGCCCGCCCAGGATGAAAGCTCCATCAAAGGGCTTACCTATGCATCGCTCGACAAGGCCGCAGTGCGCGCATCCATCGGCAAGTTCGATGTCATCCTCACCGCGGTCACGCTTGCACTGGTTCTCGGCATGTATCTCTACTTTAGCTTCTGGCTATAAACGGCCTCCAACGGGAGGACATCGAGCTGGATTGTTACGCCCCCTTCAAGCTCGCCAGAACGGGGGCATATGTTGTACTCATGGGAATACAGAAGAGTCGGAAGAATTGAAAGGAATGGATATGAGCGCACTTCAAAATACACCCTCCGTGAAACTGGCCATCGTCGGGGTCTCCCGCGACTGCTTCCCGGTTGAGCTGACCAGTTCCCGCCTCGACAAGGTTGTCGAAGCCTCGCAGCCTAAGGTCGGCGAAATCCACCGCTGCTCGGTTGTGGTTGAAAACGAACTGCATGTGAATGACGCA
>JBDLHZ010000373.1:0-2423 GCA_039715135.1 Verrucomicrobiota bacterium | reverse complement strand
TTCGACAACCCAACCACTGCGCCGCGTGGCAAAACCGGTATGATCCATTTGAGCAGCACGAACCCCCCCGTTTCGAACGGGCGGCGCAGCGACCTTCTGATTTTTTTCCATTGGGGCATGTCTATTCCTTGTAGCGAACCGCAAGCTTTATCGATAACCGTGCAAAAACCAAACGTTTTCCGGTCGCGGAATGTGTGGAGGTTTCAAAGCCGGCGATCCGTGCCTAGCCATATTCGACATCCCGGGTGAAAAGATTCTTGATTCGCTTGTCCATGCCAGTGCAACCTGTTTCAGAGCACATGGGAGGGCGCTTGCCGGCAGGTGAAACAACGGGGAACTTGTCGCGAAGCGACAGTTCCGGTTCGTTTCCTGTCAACAAAGAACTGGAAGCTAAACAATTGCCGCGCAAAACCGGATGGGTTTGCCCGGCTTCAACGAGGGATTTTACATGGCGTTTGCAATAGGTCTTGATTACGGCACGAACTCGGTTCGCAGCTTGGTCGTCGACACGGCGGATGGAAGCGAGCTGGGGAGCTGCATCCATGAGTATGAAACCGGCCAGGCGGGCATCATGCTTGATCCGGCTGACCATAATGTGGCGCGGCAGAATCCGGCCGACTACCTGAAAGGCATTGAGCTGACCGTCATCGGCGCAATTGCAGAGGCCAAGGAAAACAATCCCGGTTTCGATCCGAACGAAATTATCGGTATTGGCGTCGACACGACCGGCTCTTCGCCGTTGCCGGTGAACGAGCAGGGGATCCCACTCTCGATGCTGGACGAATTCAAGGACAATCCCAATGCCTACGTTTGGCTTTGGAAGGATCATACATCGTACGTCGAAGCGAAAAATATTACAGAGATTGCGGCCAAGGAACGGCCGCAGTATCTCGCCAAGTGTGGCGGCACCTATTCCTCGGAATGGTTTTTCAGCAAGCTGTGGCACTGCCTCAATGTTGCTCCGGAGGTTTTCGACGCGGCGCATAGCTGGGTGGAGTACTGCGACTGGCTGACCGCTGTCCTGAGCGGCAACGACTCCGAGCCGACCCAGCTCAAGCGCAGCCGCTGCGCCGCCGGCCACAAGGCGATGTTTTGCGATTCGTGGGGCGGCTTGCCGGACAAGGAATTCCTTGCCATGCTCGATCCCAAGCTCGCCGATCTTCGCGACCGGCTCTACGACGAGACCTATGCGATCGATACCGTCGCTGGCAACCTTACCCAGGACTGGGCGGACAAGCTGGGTCTGAAGGCGGGCATCCCGGTTGCGGTTTCGGCCTTCGACGCCCACCTTGGCGCGGTCGGCAGCGGCGCAAGCCCGGGTAAAATGGTGAAGGTTCTTGGAACCAGCACCTGCGACCTCATGGTTTCGGACGATTCCACGCCTCTGGAAGATATTCCCGGCGTGTGTGGTATTGTCGATGGATCGGTCCTTCCCGGCTTCTTCGGAATCGAGGCGGGGCAGTCTGCCGTTGGCGATATCTTCAACTGGTTTGTGAACTATATCGAGCCGGGCGGAAAAGAGAACGGCAGCCATGAGGCACTCAATGAAAAAGCGCTGGCCCTCAATCCCGGCCAGTCCGGCCTGATCGCCCTCGACTGGAACAACGGCAACCGGACCATCCTTGTCGACCAGCGCCTCACCGGCCTGCTCATCGGCCAGACGCTCCACACCAAGCCGGAGGAGATCTACCGGGCGCTAGTCGAAGCCACCGCCTTCGGCGCACTGACCATCATCAACCGCATCGAGGAATACGGCGTGAAGATCGACGAGGTGATCAACTGTGGCGGCATCGCTGAAAAGAGCCCGCTGGTCATGCAGATCTATGCCGATGTCACGGGGCGGGATATGAAGATTTCGCGCAGTGCGCAAACCTGCGCCCTGGGTTCGGCGATTGCCGCGGCCGTCGTGGCCGGAAGTGCGGCAGGTGGCTACGATGACTTCGGTGCGGCGGTCGAAGCCATGACCGGCGTAAAGGAGATCGTCTATAAGCCGATTCCCGAGAATCAGGCGGTCTATGCCAATCTCTACAATCTCTACAAGCAGCTGCACGACGGCTTCGGCGTTGCCGATAATTCCATCGGCATGGCCAACGTCATGAAGGAACTGCTGGAGATCAAGGAGGAAGCCTGGAATGTTGGAAGAATTTAAAAAGCAGGTCTGCGAAGCGAACCTTGAGCTGCAACGCAAAGGGCTGGTTATCTTTAGCTGGGGGAATGTCAGCGGGATTGACCGTGAACGCAATATTGTGGCCATCAAGCCCAGCGGCGTTTCGTACGACGAATTGGTTCCCGAAATGATCGTCCTCGTGGATCTCGACGGGAACGTCGTGGAGGGGGACATGAACCCCTCTTCGGATACGCCTACCCATCTGGAGCTTTACCGGAGCTTTGCCTCTCTGGGCGGGATTTGCCACACGCACTCC
>JBDLHZ010000372.1:0-2426 GCA_039715135.1 Verrucomicrobiota bacterium | reverse complement strand
TGCGCGAATCAGCTCCGTACGTCCAACTTCCATCCATTCGAGCAGGCGGGAGTTATAATAGCTCCCCAGCTGGTCTGATTCGCTGTAGCGCACTCTAAGCTGGTGTGTATGCCTGAACATTCATTTCCCAAAAAACAGGCGTATATTTAAACCGTATTAACCACCCAACTTCAAGCGACGTTACAATTCTTTTCCGCCTAGTCTCGCGATCGAGCAATCGCAACTGCAAAGCCCCGCATCAATGTCAATCGGACAAGGAAGAAGGCGTCAGTCCTAGGCCAGGATAATATCTCAAACGCTCAACGCCCTGAATATTCGAAATAATCAAACAGGGCTTTTTTGCTCTGCATCCGATAGTCCATGACGGCCATTCCGACAAATGCGCCTGTGAAATTTAGCCCGTCGTAATCGTCGGACAGGATGGTGGAATCCAGCACGGGGCCAATATCGATCCAGCTCTTTTCGTCCAGCGACCAGGCAAACTGCAGCTTGGCATAGTCGATGGTGGCCCTAAGATAAACCGGCTTGCTTTCAGGAATGGCGACCATGGCTTCAACCACGGCCGCCTCAACCACTCCCTGCTCGTTTGTTGAGGCAGGGCTTTCCTCGAAAAGCCCTACTTCGTCATACCGGCCGGAATCGTTCCTGACGACTTTCAGAACCTTCCCCTTTTCTTCATCGAAGGTAATGGCCAGCAGATAGTGGTTCCGCTCGTCGTAATAGGCGGTCAACCCGGCCAATTCCTGGAAGTTGGTCGGATCGAACTCGACAGCGGTGGTGACCTGCGCCTTGAAGTGCTTGAGGCGGCGGGCAACCATGCTGAGGTTGTGCCTCGAGATCATCGATTCGCGGCCGCGGATCACGAGCTTGCCCTTTTTCAGCGATGCCCAGTCTGCGGTGATCGGCAGGCGCGGAGAGTGCCAGTGGACATTCAGCTCCTTGCCTTTGAACTTATCCTTGGCCTTTTCCTTCTTGAACTTGTGCGGCTTCAGTCCGGCCGGTGCTTCGACAAGGCGCTTGGGATCGTTGGAGCCGTCGGCCATGCGGATCCAGTTGTCTTCGGTGAGCACCATTTTCTGGATGGCGGTCTCGCGGCCGAGAATGCAGCGGCGCAGGGGTTTGTTGATTACTTCACCGACTTCGTTGGTCTGTGCCGCAATCTCGATCGGGCGTCCAACGAGATGGGCGATGTAGTATTCGCCGTTCTGCGTTTCGACCAGCGAGCCGTGTCCGGCTTTCTGGAGGTAGAGATCGGGTTTTTCGCGCGATGTGATGCACGAGCCGCCGGGGTCGGTTTCGTAGGGGCCTTCGATGTTCCTTGAACGTGCCACGACTACGGCGTGCCACCATTCGGTTCCGCCTTCGGCCACGATGAGGTAGTAGTAGCCGTTGTCGAGCTTGTATAGGTTGGGTGCTTCGGTGCCGCCGAGACCCGATCCCTTGTAGATGTTGACCGGCTCGCCGATCAGCTTTTGCTCCTCAACGGAATATTCCTGCAGCATTACTCCGGAAAAGCGCTGCTTGCCTTCACGGAAATCCCACAGCATGTTGAGGAACCATTTTCTTCCATCATCGTCGTGGAACAGCGAGGGATCGAAGCCGGAGCTGTTCATGTAGATCGGCTCGCTCCATGGCCCTTCGACTTTTTCGGCGGTAACGAGATAGTTGTGGGTATCGTTGTTGGTTCCCCTTGCTCCACATGCTTCCCAGGTCTTGACGTTGGTATAGATCAGCCAAAACCTGCCGTCGGCATGGGAAAGGTTGGGCGCCCAGACGCCTTCCGAGCTGCTCGCGCCGTCCATGTTGAGCTGGGAGACACGGGTCAGCGGATGGGTCAGGAGCCGCCAATTGACCAGATCCTTGGAATGGTGGATCTGGACGCCGGGGAACCACATGAAGGTGGAGGTGGCGACATAGTAGTCGTCCTCGACCCGCAGGATCGAGGGGTCGGGGTTGAAGCCGGTCAGGATCGGGTTTTCAATCATTGGACTTGCCTTGTCTCCAACGGCGGACGCGGAAACCGCCGCCGCCAACAGTAGTGCGAGTATATTGAATTTCATTCTATTCTGCGGTTCCCTTTGCTTTGTCGGTGAGTTTCTTGATGAGGTCGGCTTCGGACTGGTTGTAGGGCGTTCCGTCCTTGCGGAAGACGTCGTGCAGCCAAAGCTCCGGCTCCTCGGGATACTCCTTTGTCCAGGAATCCCATGGGAAGATGGTTTGCGACTTGCCGTCGACCAATCCCCAGTTGTAGGCGCCAATGTTGTTCTCGAACATATAGGGTAGATGGGTTTCGAAGGTCGACTTGTTGGTGCGGCCCATGTATTCGGTGCACATGATCGGGCGGTTGTAGCGCTTCAGGGGCTCGGCGACCGACTTGAACTTCTCGATATCGTCATAGTTGTGGAAGGTGATGATGTCGGCTTTGT
>JBDLHZ010000371.1:0-2431 GCA_039715135.1 Verrucomicrobiota bacterium | reverse complement strand
AGTACAGTGGATATCTGGTCACGGTTACGGATGCCCGTGGAGAGACCATTGCGGTGAAAAGCACATCTAACTGGTTGAAAGACAACCTGGAAAACCTGAAGAAGCTTTCCGTTGGAAACTACATGGACAAAACCTGCACGCGCACCTTCCCCGCTCGACCCAAGGAAGCTAGATTCTAGTGTCCTGTAGAAATAAGAGGGATTATGATTGATAGTATTCTAGAGGCAAGGTCGTTGGCTGATTACGAGACGGCTTCGAACCTGAAGCAATTTCTGGAAAAACACCTGCTGAGTGAAATTATTCCATTCTGGGAGCGGGTGGGAAGCTTGCGGAGATCGACCACCGCGCCAACCTGGAACGGATTAGACTGTCTGCCGAGCTGGGGGCGGATTTCGTCAAGCGCTTCGGAGGCTATGAAATGTGCAACTTCTACTCTCCCGACATTTTTCGGGAGGTTGTGCTTCCGTTGTTGAAGGCGGAAGCCCAGGCGGCCCGCGATGCGGGGATTTTGAGCTATTACCGCGTGGTGACCGGGATGGAGCCGCTGCTGGATGATATCGCGTCCGCCGGTTTCGACTGCATCGAGGGCGGAGAGCCGAAGCTGAGCCAGTGTTCCCTGGAAATGTGGCGCGATGCCTTTGCCGGCAAGGCTTGTTCATGGACTGGGGTCAGCACGCCTAACCTTCTCGGCGGGAAAAGTACGCAGGATGTTCGTGACGAAGTGCGGCACTGCGCCGAGGTATTCGGCAAAAAAGGCTATATCCTTGGCGTGACCAACAGCATCCGCAACCACTTCCCGTGGGAAAACACGCTGGCCATGATCGACGAATGGAAGAAGGTGCGTTGATCGGGTTGGCTGGAAATGGATATGAAAAAGAAGGAACAGAAAATGAAACCATGGCATTTTGTTTATGTGGCGGACATCCAGCCGGGATCGCCGAAATCGTATCGTTTCAATCCGCGGCACCGCGAAAATTGGGAGACGGCAAAAAAGCAGATCATGGCCGAAGAGCCCGAGTTGATGCTGATCGGCGGCGACCTGACCCGCGACGGATTTGTCCATAAGTGGGAGCTGGAGGAGATGAAGGCCGAGCTTGACGGCATGAATATCCCGTACCACGTGATTCCCGGCAACATGGATGCCGGCAACAAGCATACAAAGGTGCAGGGCTGTTTCTATCCTGATCGTGACGATCTCGAAATCTGCATCACGCCCGAAAGCCTGGCGCAGTTCGAGTCGGTGTTCGGTCCAAGCAACTGGAGTATTGTTCATAAGAACCTGCGGGTATCCGGGTTCTGCGACATGCTGGTCAACTCCGGCCTGCCGGAGGAGAAACAGCTGTGGAAGTGGCTGGAAGAGCAGAAAGACCAGCCCCGTGCCGAACACCATATCTGGATGATGCACTACGCGTTGTTCGTCGACCGTCCCGATGAAGGCAACTTCGATATTAAAAACCCGGATGAATACTACGAATGGTACTTCAGCATCAGCGAGCCCGCAAAAAGCCGGATGATGGAGATCTTCAAGGCCACCGATGCCGAGCGTGTGCTTACCGGCCACATCCACTGCCGCAAGGATCATTTTGCCGAAGGCATCCACTTCGACCTCGCTCCCGGAGTCGCGTTGCGCCAGTGGGGCGACAAGTGGCCCGACGGCGACGACACGCTCGGTTTCTACCGCTTCGATGTGGACGGGCATGAAATGAAGAAAACCTTCATTCCGCTCGAAAAGGAATCGACCACACCCGGCGCCTATGGAAAGGGCGGGCATATACCCGAGAATCAACGCAACTATTCGCTGGCCTGGGAAGAGGGAGGCGGGTCCGAATAAGGGTTTCGGCGGGCACCGGACTGGTGCCCTGATCGGAGCCTGGCAGAACGCGGAGGTTGGAAATGGCAGAAGGAAGAGTGAAGGTCGCCATAGCCGGAACGGAGGAAGAGGTGCATCCCCCCTTCCGGCCGGTCAGGGCAGCGCGGGATGCCAGCCATCAATACCGCTTCGAAATAGAGGATTGGCTGGATGCCATTCTTGACGATCGTCCCGTAAGAACAGGGCTGAGGGATGGTGCTGCTTCTACAATGGCGACATTGTGCGCTGTCCGGTCGGCACGGGAACAGCGAGAGATCGAGGTGCCTGTTTTCAACTGAAAACCGCTTCCAGCCAATTTAAATAGAACTAAAATCCCCGTATTAAAAGCCTCGATAACCATATCCCTGTTGGCTCGCCACCGGCTTTAAACGCCGCAAAACCAATATCCAACCTAGGCCATGCCATATATAAAACGTTTTAGTTTATTTTACAAAACGTCCGCCTTCTCGTGACGAAAACTGCCCCCCCTCCAGATGCATTGAACGCGAGCGCCCGGATCAGTGCTCCTTGCGCCGGTATTGGCGCGGGGTGCATCCGGTTTGTGCGCGGAAGGCCTTGTAG
>JBDLHZ010000370.1:0-2433 GCA_039715135.1 Verrucomicrobiota bacterium | reverse complement strand
TTTTGGGCAGTTTCTTGAATAACCGGCAAGAGGTCTGTGGGGGAGATTTCCAATGATGCTCCACATTCTTTATTTGCTTGGGATCTTTTTCCGCATGTAGCCTTGCGTGTGCTTCCTGAGTTCTTTTAGAAAGCGCGACTCGTTGCGCGATTCCAGGGCGTCGAGCAGTTGGTTGTGGTCTTTGATCCATTTGGGCAGATAATTTGTATCTTCCGGGCGGGGCCCCTCGAAGATCAGTTCATATATGTGCGTAAACAATTCCGCCAAGCGATTGTTAAAGCCGGAGGTTAGGATGCGGTGGAACTCGATATCCAAACGGGTAATCTCCGCCTCGGTGCCCGATCCCTGTTCGGCATCATTGAGCAGTTTTCTCAGGGCTCTGATGGTCTTCGGCTTGATGCGCGAGAACGCCAGGGTTCCCATCCCCCAATCCATCATGGCTCGGAATTCAAGGGCGTCTGCGTAGCGCTCGTTTTTTTCGTATTCGCACTTTTCATACTTGTCGGTGAAGTAGTGCCGCATCTCCAGCATGACCGGGTCGCGGACAATGGTGATTCCGCCGCTGGTTTTCGACTCGATGATCCCCAAGGACTTCAGGGCGGCCAGCGCTTCGCGCACGGAGGATCGCCCCGTGTTGGTTTGCTTGGAGAGCTCGATCTCCCCCGGCAGGGGATCCCCGACGGACAATTTGTTTTCCTTGATATATCCCTCGATCCAATCGAGAACCCGTTCCGATGTATACATCATGTGCTCCTGGATTTTTTGACCGGGCCGAACAGTCGGACTCCGATAATTCGGAGATAACAAGGATATACATGATGGCTTAAAAATCCTGTTAAACACCCGCATTCAAAAATCATCAATCTACAATACATATGTTGTTTTCGCGGCATCTTGTCAATTTCCGGGGCTTGGGAATCCGTCAGGTTCGGCCAGGCGGTAGCTGGTGCTGCGTCCGCCGCCGGGGTTCTGGACGAGGAGTCCCTTGGCCAGTAGTTCGCGAATATCGCGCAGAGCCGTATCGGCGGAGCATTTTGCGAGCTTGGCATATTTGGAGGTGTTGAGATGGCCTTCGAAATCGCCCAGCATTCGGGTAAGAATCCTATGTTGACGATCATTGATGGATAGGACGTTGGCTTTGTCCCATATCCGGGCTTTGCGCAGGACTGCCGCCAGCGTGTCTTGCGCACCCGCGATGGCCCGTTCCAGGCATTCAAGAAACCAAACCAGCCAGCGGGTGATATCCAGTGTTATCTGCTGGCTGTTTTTCAGGCCGTCGTAATAGTCGTTTCTTTCGGCCTCAATCTGGGTCGACATGCTGTAGTAGCGCTCAGGCAGTTCATCGGCCCTGGCCAATGCCATTTCCGCAATGGCGCGCGCAATCCGGCCATTGCCGTCCGAGAAAGGATGGATGGTTGCAAACCAAAAATGGGCGATGGCGGCTTTTATGACCGGGTCGGTACCGGCAGGGGAATTGAACCATTCCAGAAAGGTGGCCATTTCATCCTGAAGCCTTCCGGCTTCGGGTGCTTCGAAATGAACCTTTTCCCGTCCCATCGGGCCGGAAACAACCCGCATTGGATCGGCTTCCAGCGGACGCCACGCTCCTGTGGCTATATTCCGCATGCCGCTGCGACCCGTCGGGAACAGGGCGGCATGCCATCCAAACAACCGTTCTTCCGTCAAGGGGGCGGAATGGTTCCGGGTGGCATCGAGCATCATTTCAACAATGCCGTCGATATGTCGGGACACCTGTGGTGTCCCGCCGATATCCAGGCCCAGATGGCGGGCAATGGAAGAGCGCACCTGTTCCGCATCCAGCATCTCGCCTTCGATGGCGCTGGATTTGACGACTTCCGCCGTAAGCGTGACCAGATTGGCCTCTTCCTGAAGATGGTGGAACTTGAATCCCTGTAGTTCCATCTGCCCAAGCAATCTGCCCTGTCGGTATCTAACCTGGGCAAGAAGGGGAGCAAGCCTTTCCGTATCCCACTGGAAATTGGGCCAACCTTCAAGCTGGTGTATGTATTTCATAATCGCCGCACCATTTGCGGGGAATAATGTCCCTATTCACCGCAAAGGCAAGATATTTTCACCGCAAATCCTGCTGGGAAACGATCCGGTTTATCCGTGGGGCTCCATCTACAAACAATTGTGGGTACTCGTGAAGGATGCCGATGAAATATACTTCAACAATCCTTTCCTACGGCAATTCCTGACCATGCGGCAGGTGTAGTGAATGACAGGATCATTCCAAGGCCGAAGAAACATTCTCATGGACGGCGGCATGCTGTGGATACGGTTTAGCCGATGTAATGCTTTGTCACATAGTATATTACAGTAAAATTGACCCCGAAAGCTGGCGTTAGAGTCTTAATTGTGATGGAAAAGTGATGGTTTAAGCACTAGATGTGTTATTCATGCGCACATGCC
>JBDLHZ010000369.1:0-2459 GCA_039715135.1 Verrucomicrobiota bacterium | reverse complement strand
ATCCGACGCGGTCAACCTGCGCATTGCCGAGCAGTACATCGCCGAGTTCGGCAACCTCGCCAAGGAAAACAATACGATGATCATTCCCTCCAACCTCTCCGATGTGGCTGGCGTTATCGCTACCGCCAAGGAGGTTATCGGAAAAGTGGGGAACAGATAACTCGCTCTATCCCGCCCGGTAAAGGGGCTCGGCCTCTTCGTTGCGCGAGAAGTGTAGCGCAACCAGGCATTTGTTTCGGTGTTGGCAAAGAAGGCCACAATATTCAACGCGCCCCTTTTTCCCCATTGCAGCCCGGTCGGTAGTGTTGAAATCCTTTTCAGCTTCCTGCCAAGCCACGCAACGTCCCTCTACTTTGGAGAGATCGTGGCGATGGGTATTGACCGCCTGCCGATATTGAACAATCTGCCAGTCTATCAACTCGTGGATCCCGACACAGGTTTCGCCGTTTTCCAACATTCCCTCAACCTTCGCATTACCTTGTTTTTGCATTTTCTTCCTCCATTTAACGGAGCAGTATATAGCAATAAGAGTGCCAACATTGGGTGGCAGGGGGTATTTTTTTGTTTTCACATGTTGCTCCGCCCTGAAACGACGGGGGTAGAACGCCTTTTTATTTTCTTGAGCAGGTTTTAATTGCGGTTTTCCCGCAGGCGTATAAAATCGTGCCCCAATTGCGCATGTACAAACGTTAATGGAGGATGCCACGGGATGCAAAAAACCGGATTTGACAATGACCGCTATCTGGATGAACAGAGTGAATTTATTATTAAACGCGCTGAAAAGTTTCAGAACAAGCTCTACCTCGAATTTGGCGGAAAGCTGGTTTTCGACTACCATGCCTCGCGGATTCTCCCCGGCTTTGATCCGAATGTAAAAATCCGGCTGCTTCAGCGGTTGCGCGACCGCGCCGAGATTATTCTGTGCATCTATGCGGGTGACATTGAACGCAAGAAAGTCCGCGCCGATTTTGGCATCACCTATGACTCCGATATGCTTCGCTTGATTGACGACCTGCGGGAGTGGGGGCTTTCGGTCGCCGGTGTGGTGATTACCCGGTTCAACGAGCAACCTGCGGCGGTTCAGTTCAAGAACCGGCTTGAACGCCGGGATGTGCGCACCTATATCCACCGGGCGACAAAGGGCTATCCCACGGATGTCGATGTGATTGCCAGCGACGAGGGCTACGGCGCGAACCCCTACATCGAAACCACCAAGCCGATCGTTGTCGTTTCCGCCCCCGGGCCGGGTAGCGGCAAGATGGGCACCTGCCTGAGCCAGCTCTACCACGACCACAAGCGCGGCCTCGCCTCGGGCTATTCCAAGTTCGAGACCTTCCCCATCTGGAACCTGCCGCTCAAGCATCCGGTCAATATCGCCTACGAGGCCGCCACGGCCGACCTCGGCGACTTCAACATGGTCGACTCCTTCCACCTTGAAGCGCACGGCGAAACGTCCGTCAACTACAACCGCGACGTGGAAATCTTCCCCGTGCTCAAGCGCATCCTCGAACGGATCACCGGGTCGGAATCCATGTACCACTCGCCTACCGACATGGGGGTCAATCGCGCGGGCTTTGCGATTGTCGACGACGAAGCCGTGCGGGAAGCTTCCGTCCAGGAGATCATACGCCGCTATTTCCGCTACCGTTGCGAATATGCCCTCGGAAGCGCCGACCGTAAAACCGTCGAACGTGCCGAGCTCTTGCTCAAGGAGGTTGGTGCGGAACCCGAAGCACGCGCGGTGGTTGTTCCGGCACGCGAGGCCGCCGATAAAGCGAGGAAAAACGAGAAGGGGCGGGACCGCATCTTTTGCGGTGCCGCCATCCAGCTTTCCGACGGACGCATGATTACGGGATGCAATTCCCCCCTGATGCACGCCGCGTCCTCCATGTTGCTCAACGCCCTCAAGACCTTGGCTGAACTACCCGATGAAATGGACTTGCTCGGTGCGAACGTTATCGAGTCGATCCGCCGCCTCAAGCAGGACTTGCTGAACGGAAAGTCGGCTAGCCTCGATTTGGAGGAAACCCTCATTGCGCTCAGCGTCAGCGCCCCCGTAAACCCCGCTGCGGAACTAGCCATGGAAAAGCTGCCCGAACTGCGCGGCTGCGAAGTGCATCTGTCGCACATTCCTTCGCCGGGGGACGAGGTGGGCTTGCGCCGCCTCGGCGTGAACGTCACCAGCGATGCCGATTTTGCGAGTCACAACCTGTTCTTAACATAATCAACAAGGGAGAAATACCATGCCAAAACTGAGCGACATCAATACCGTCCTGATCATCGGTTCCGGCCCTATCATCATTGGCCAGGCCTGCGAGTTTGATTATTCCGGAACGCAGGCGTGCAAAGCGCTTCGCGAGCTGGGCTATAAAATTGTGCTGGTCAATTCCAACCCCGCCACCATCATGACCGATCCCGGCATGGCCGACGTCACCTATATCGAGCCGCTCAATCTGGAA
>JBDLHZ010000368.1:0-2470 GCA_039715135.1 Verrucomicrobiota bacterium | reverse complement strand
CCAAAACCCGTTGCCAACACCAACGGATATTCTGCTTTTCATGCGCACCACCAAGGAAAAGCTCCAGCAGGAGGCTTTGCAGAACCGGTCGCATCACCGTTTCGTACTGGTATTCAATCTGGAAACCAAGGGACATGTGCATGTCGACAACCGCGTGCTGGCATTCGATCCCGGCCAAACGCTGCTGATCCTGCCCTACCAATTCCACCACTTCAGCCAGTTGGCTTCGCCGAAACTGCATTGGCTATTCTGCACGTTTGAACTCAAGGCCGGAACCTTCCTTGAACCGTTGCGGAACCGGATGCTGGGTGCCGGGCAGAATACCCTGCGCGCACGGGACGCCTTGCTGGAAGAGTGGCGACGATGCACCAATCCACCGGCAAAAGGCGGGCTACAGGACGAACAACTGCAAGCCGCCCTCGTCAGGCTGTTGCTAACGCTGAAACAAGAAGAACAGATCTCGGACGCAAGCCTCCCGCCAGAACCCCGCGACAACCTGTTGCGAACCATCAACCGATGCATGTCCGAATGGAGGGGAAGAACCGTGGTGGTTGCCGACTTGGCGAAAAAGCTGGCTCTGTCGGAATCGCGGTTGCGCACCCTCTTCAAGGAAGCCGCCGGCATTCCGCTGGGTAGCTACATCCAGAACTACCGACTCAACCGCGCCATGGGCCTGCTGCGAACCACCAGCCTACCCATTGCCGAAATTGCGGAAGAGGCCGGATTCGGTTCGCCCCAGTCCTTCAGCCGGGTCGTCAAGAAGGAGACCGGGCAAACCCCGCGCGCCTATCGGGCGGGGCGTTGAAGCACACCATGTGGTCCACATCAACCCCAAAGGTTTTCGGGATAGCGCCCCTCGTCTACCTGCTTGCGGATGCCGGCCATGACCTGCGGCTTGTCTTCGGGATAGGTGACGCCCATCCATTTTTCGTTGGTGGGCAGGACATCGACGGTGGCTTCGCCGCCTTTAATCCTTCCGTCAATTACCTCTGGAAGCAGAAATTCGCTCTTCAGCTCGGTTCCGGCACGGGCGAGGAACTCAACGAAGCCGTTTTCAAGAAATCCAAACAACTGCGGAGTGAAGCCCCAGGCATTCATGGAAACCAGGACATCATCGGCCATTTCCTTGATTTCGCCGTCTTCCACATATCGGATCACTCCATCCTCTTTGCGCTCGATTTCGAAGCGCTCGACAACGGTTTCGAGCTTTCCGCCTTTCGGATCGCAAAATCCGCGCGCCACGCTGCCGTGGGGCGAGAGGGTGTTCTTGATGTAGAAACCAACCATGCAGAAAGCGGTGCCAGCGGAATCCGTTTCCGACAGTTGCTTCGCGAGCACCTCGAAAGTCTCGCGCCCGTAGAAATCGTCGGCGTTGATGACGGCGAAAGGCTCGTTCACCGCCGAAGCGGCGGTTAGGACGGCCTGCCCCGTACCCCACGGCTTGGTGCGTCCTTCGGGAACGGAAAAGCCGTCGGGAATGTTGTCGAGCGTCTGGAACACATATTCAACCTCGATTTTTCCCTCGAGCTTGTTGCCGACCGCCTCCTTGAAATCAGCCTCGATGTCGGGGCGAATGATGAAGACCACCTTGCCGAAACCGGCCCGGATGGCGTCGAATATCGAATAGTCGAGCACGATTTCTCCGGACGGCCCGACGGGGTCGATCTGCTTCAGACCGCCGTAGCGGCTTCCAATTCCTGCGGCCATGATCACGAGGGCTGGTTTCATTTTTCTGTTCCTATAGCTAGATTTTTTTGATCGAATAACAGGATGTTCCGGATTAAATATACACTGCGAAACGGTACTTTGGAGTGCGGAGACAATGTCTCCGCTTTTGAAAGCGCTGAGGGCGTCAGCGCACTCCAGAGCGGCTTCGCCACAAACCTATTCTGTCTTAAAAAAATCGATGGTTGCCCGGAGGCCTTCGTCGAAGCTGGAGGTTGGCTGGAAGCCGGCGGCCATGATTTTTTCGATGGAGGCCATGGAGTGCTTCACATCCCCTGCCCGCTCCGGGGCATATTCGATCTTCGAGGATGAACCGGTCAGCTCGACAATCTTTTTCGCCAGGTCGTTGATCGTCAACCGTCCGCCATAGGCCACATTGAAGAAGCCGGGCTCCGTCTGGTTCATGGCGAGGAAAACGTTGGCGGCGACAATGTCCTTCACATAAATGAAATCGCGCGTCTGTTCGCCATCGCCGAAGATAGTGATGGTTTCGTTCCTGGTGGCCTTGTCGATGAAGATCGGGACGGCGGCGGCATAGGCGCTACCGGGATCCTGCCGCGGGCCGAAGACGTTGAAGTAGCGCATGACGCCGGTGTCGAGCTTCCCTTCGCGGGAGAACATGTCGCAGTAGTATTCGCCATCGAGCTTGGTGATGGCATACGGGCTTTTCGGCTCCGGCAGCATGGTCTCCACCTTTGGCACCACGGGGTTGTCGCCATAGTTCGCGGCGGAGCTGGAGAAGCAC
>JBDLHZ010000367.1:0-2472 GCA_039715135.1 Verrucomicrobiota bacterium | reverse complement strand
GAAGGCAACGACGAAGTCGCATCCCTGTTCGCGGGCCTGCCGGGCCAGTTCGGCAATGCGGTCGGTGGTGGGTTCGCCTTTTATGCTGAAGGCGGCGGGATTGGTGCCGCATTTCTTCAAGGCCTGGAAGACCGGGGCAATCCGTTCGGCGCTGGAGCCGGTCACAAGCGCGCCGCGCCGGCCCATTCCTTTTGTCAGGGTCGGCAGGTCGCGTACTTTTCCGCTGCCGAAAACAATGCGCTGGGCGGTGGCGAATTCAAAGTCCATGGTCAAGACCCTCCGTGTGTTGGAAGGTTAGGTTAATGGGGGGAAAGCCCTTGTCCAGAATGATTTTGACAATAAGTCGGAATCGGGTAGGTTCTGGCTTTTTTGAGGACAAGAGGGACTTTGCATGCCGACATACGATTATGAATGCTCCGCCTGCGGGCACGGTTTCGAGGCGTTTCACAGCATGACGGCCGAACCGCTTTCCGAATGCCCGGAGTGCGGCGGCCGGCTGGAGCGCCTGATAGGAACCGGTGCGGGCATTTTGTTCAAGGGTTCGGGTTTCTATCAGACGGACTACCGCAGCGCCGAGTACAGCAAGGCCGCGTCGGCCGACAAGCCGGAGAAAGCGCCGGCTAAAAAGGATGAAAAGTCCGCTTCCAAAAAAGAAACAAAAAAGGCATAGTAATCGGTCAATTGCGAATTTCGTTAGGCGGTCTGGATAACGTAAAAAAGGAATAGTTGGATATGAAGGATAAGAAGGAATTTTATAGTCTCTTGGCTGAATTGGATGGACAACCGTTTTCCGAATACGAGCAGTTGGTCGGCGACTTCGACTTTAGCCGCTATGTCATCAAATGCGCTAAAATCAATCCGGATGCCATTGGTGCGGAGAATCCCGTGTTTACGATCCGTGTTCCGCAGACGATCGCCGAAATCCCGGAATACCTGTTCGACTCCCCTGTGCGGCGCACCGCCATGGAGGATCTGCTGCTTCGTCGCCTCTCCAGCAACATCGAGGCGATCGCCAACTACGACCACAACGGCATTGCCCGCCGCCATATCCACACGGCCATGCCGAACCAAAAGATCCTCCCGCGCAATGCCCTGCTGCTGACCAAGGAATACATCGAGGTCTACGTTCAGGTCACCCTGCCGATCCAGCAGATGATTGTCGACGGCGAACCTGTCGTTTCCGTCGATGGTGAAATGGCCCAGCGCATCTTCTTCGACGACCTGCCGGAAATCGTTAGCAACAGCCTGCTCTACTGCAACATCGCTTCGTCCGATTCCGACCAGTTTGTGAACAACATGGAAGATGCCGACCGCCTGCGTCAGCACCTCGGTGCCAGTGGCCAGGTCAGCTTCGTGGCGGAAGGCGCGCTGGTTGCCCGCATGGCCGGCGACGACCTGCCCGACTACGAGCACCTCTCCCCGGTTGAGATCGACGAAGGCCTGATCGAAGAGGTCGAAGTACCGCATAGCGGCATCGTGCGCGGCCTTGGTATTCCGAACGGCCTGACGCTGATCCTCGGCGAATCCAACAGTGGACGCGTCGAGTTGATGGAGGCCATCTCCCAGGGAATCTACAACCACATTCCCGGTGACGGGCGCGAACACGTCGTGACCGTGGCCGATGCCGTGAACATCCGTTCAGAAGTCGGTCGCTCTGTCCAGCAAGTGGATATCTCCGCCTTTGCCAGCGAGCTTTCGGATGGCGGAAACCCGGCCGCCTACTCGACCTCTTCCGCCGGTTCGTTCACATCGCAGGCCGCTTCGTCCGTCGAGGCGCTTGAAGCCGGCGCGCGCGTGCTGGTCTTCGATGAGCATACTTCATCATCCACCTTCCTTTCGGCGGATACCCGCGTAAGCCCGTTGCTGGGCGACTCGTCGCGCAACACCTTGGCGGCCCGCGCCCGCCAGATGGTCGACGAGCTGGGTATTTCGATGGTCGTTGCCGGAAGCAGCCTGGTTGCGGAGTTTATCCCGATCGCCGACAAGATCCTGAAAGTGGAGAACTTCCGCATCTCGGACATCACCGAGGAAGCCAAGGAGCTCGACGTTGTTCCATCCTCCGTTGTGAACGACAATGTAAACCTTGGTTCCATGCTCAGTCGTTCGCGCTGGGTCATGCCAAGCTCCATCGATCCGAGCATCGGCCGCGAAGACCTCGTTATCCACGCCGAAGATGCCGACTTCCTGCAGTTTGGGCGCTCCCTTGTCGATCTTGACGCCATCGACCAGATTGCCGACGCCGACCAGGCACGTGCCATCGGCTTCGTTCTTTACTATGCAAAACTGCGCTACATGGACGAGGGCTATCCGGTGCGTGAGATTCTCGATCTCGTCGATCGCGATCTCAGCAATGAAGGTCTCAACGCCCTCGCACGCGAGCTACGCGGCGACTTGGCCCGTCCGCGCCGCTACGAGGTGGCCGCCGCACTCAACCGCCTCCCGGCATTCCGCGTCTCGCACGTCACGGAATAG
>JBDLHZ010000366.1:0-2478 GCA_039715135.1 Verrucomicrobiota bacterium | reverse complement strand
AAACCTTTGGAGTGCGCCGACCCCGTCGGCGCTTTGAAAGCGGAGACGGGGTCTCCGCACTCCAAGTTACTTTACCCCCACTTGCCTTTGCCCATGTGACCTTGCATTTCGGTCATGGAGAGCTTCATCTGGATGTAGGAGGCGTTCAGGCTTTTTTCGAACACATCGACGCATCCCGGATCGAGGGCATCGCGAAGGCCGGCTTCGCAAACCCGCTCGATCTGTCGCGCAAGGTCGATCAACTGCGCATGTAGCGCGTTGGTATTGCGCGAGCGTTCAATCAGTTCGGCCGCCGCATCGTCCAACGCCTCGAACTTTTCCGCCGGTGCTCCGCATTTGGGGCAGGCATCGCATACTTCATCACCATCGTGGATATATCCACAAACTCCACATTTCCATTTCTTCATCTTGTCCTCCTTGGTTAACTGCAAGGATTTTAGAAGCAGCAGTTTAGAATGCAAGGCCAGCTTGCAAGGTTTCTCATATCCACCCCGCACGTGCGGGGCGGCTTTACTGTAAATCCTGCACTACGTGCTGGATTCTGCGCTGAAGCGGTGCAATTGTTCTCCCATGAAACTACAGACCGTCATCCAAACCCTCGAAAACATTGCCCCGGCAAATCTGGCCGAGGAGTGGGACAATGTCGGACTGCTGATCAATCCACTGCGACCGCGCAACGTGAAGAGGATCCTATTGACGATCGACCTCACTGAAGCCGTGGCGGAAGAGGCCATTGCAGGAAAAATCGACCTTATTGTGGCTTATCACCCGATCCTGTTCCGCCCGGCCAGCCATCTGGATGCGGACAATGCCTACGACCGCGCGGTCATGAAGCTGGTTCAGAAGAATATTGCGGTCTATTCCCCCCATACCGCACTCGATGCGGTTATTGGAGGCGTGAACGACTGGCTGGCCGACAGCGTCGGCGATGGCGAGGTTTCCGTTCTCCAGCCCATTCAAGATTCCGACGCCGGGCAAGGCCGGCTGGTTGAACTGAAAAAACCGGTGAAGCTCAAAACGCTGACGCAACGCATCAAGAAGCATCTCGGCCTAAAAAGCCTGCGGATTGCGAAAGCCGCCGATGACAAACCGGTTAAAACCGTCGCTCTCTGCGCCGGAGCGGGAACCGATGCGTTCAACGGCATTCAGGCCGACTGCTACCTTACTGGCGAGATGAGCCACCACAACGTGCTGGCGGCCACACAGAACGGCTCACACGTTATTCTTTGCGAACACACCAACACCGAACGCGGCTACCTTCCGGTTTTCAGGAGGATTCTGCACAAAGCATTGGGCAAGGAAGTTGAAATCAACATTTCTGAAGACGACGCCGATCCGATTCTAATAGGTTGATTTTTACAGGACTATTTTGCGACAGGACGATTTTCTGAATCCACAAACAGAAAAAATAGTCCTGTCGCAAAATAGTCCTGTTGCATTTCAGGCACCGGAACTGTTTAATCGCGCGCATTGCTTTCATAAGAGGAACCAACCCATGGCAAAGAAGAAGAAAAAATCCGCCTACGCCGAGGCTGGCGTGGATATTGATGTAATGATGAATTCGCTCAAGCGGATCGGCAAAAAGGTCAAGGGCACCAATACCCCCGGCGTGGTTAGCG
The DNA here is from genome assembly GCA_039715135.1 of Verrucomicrobiota bacterium. GTDB lineage: Bacteria > Verrucomicrobiota > Kiritimatiellia > Kiritimatiellales > Pontiellaceae > Pontiella. The sequence continues at coordinate 859 of JBDLHZ010000366.1, read as the reverse complement.
AAATCGGCTCATTCGGCGGCCTGTTCAAGTCGCCCGGCAAGGAAAGCCTGCTAGTCAGCAGCGTCGATGGCGTCGGCACCAAGCTGAAGGTTGCCAACATGGCGAACAAACACAACACCGTCGGGCAGGATCTGGTCAACCACTGCGTGAACGACATTCTTGTGCAAGGGGCGCATCCCCTCTTCTTTCTCGATTATCTCGGTGCGGCCGCGCTTGAGCCAAGGGTATTTGAAGATGTTGTCAGCGGCTTCTGCAAGGCCTGCAAGGAAAATGGCGCCGCATTGCTCGGAGGCGAGACCGCCGAAATGCCCGGCCTCTACCCGAACGGTGAATATGATCTCGTCGGCACCATCGTCGGCACGGTTGAGCGCAAGAAGCTCATCACCGGCAAGAAGATCAGGAAGGGCGATGTCCTGATTGGCCTCCCCTCCACCGGCCTGCAGACCAACGGCTATTCGCTGGCGCGCAAAGTGATTTTCGAGAAGGCCGGAAAGAAGCTTTCCGACCTAGTCCCCGGCACCAAGACCACTTTTGAAAAGGCGTTGCTGGCCATCCACAAGAGCTATCTCAATCCGGTGCTGGCCGTCATGAAAAAGATCGACATCCACGGCATGGCGCACATTACCGGCGGCGGCCTCTACGACAACGTACCGCGCGTACTGCCCGACAACGTCGATGCCCAATTTGATCGCTCCACCTGGAAAACCCCGGCCATTTTTGAATTCATCGAAGAGGCCGGAAAGGTCGATCACGAAGAGATGTACCGCGTCTTCAACATGGGCATCGGCTATGTGCTGATGGTCGGCAAGAAGGATGTCGAGCGGACGATGAAAATCCTCAAGGCCAACAAGCAGCGTGC
>JBDLHZ010000365.1:0-2483 GCA_039715135.1 Verrucomicrobiota bacterium | reverse complement strand
CCGCGACTCAAGATGCGCACTTCCTCCTCCATCCGAAACAACCTGCTGGCGATTACGGCTTGCCTGCTGTGGGCGACGCCGTTTGTGTTTGTTAAGTTTACGCTGGAATATCTTCCGCCGCTGACGGTGGCGGGGTTGCGCTTTTTACTGGCGGGATTGATCCAGCTTCCGTTCTGCAAGTCGCCGCTCGGCCCCTTTCGGTTGCTGCGCCGCGAAACGGGCACCGTCCTGCTGGTCAGCCTGACCCAGACCGTTCTGCTCTACGCGGGATTCTTCTATGCCCTGACGCTGGTGCGGGGAGCGCAGGCGGCCATCATCATTGGCTCCGGCCCGCTGGTCTCGGCACTGGCCGCGCACGTTGCCATGCATGATGACAAGCTGACCCGCCGGACCATGGTCTGCATCGTGCTCGGCATGGCCGGGATCGTGACCATCAGCCTGGCGGCGAAGCCGTGGGAACCGGTCGGCCTGCGCGAATTTTTCGGAATAATGATCCTGCTGTCCGGCTCCGTCGTCTCCGCCGTGGGGAACATTGTTGTGGCGAAAAAACGGGGAGCCCTCCCGGCGATCGAGCTCAACAGCATTCAGATGCTGATCGGCGGCGGCGTGCTTCTACTCTGCGCGCTTCCGGTTGAAGGTGTTCCGTCCATGAACCAGCCCGCCGGCTTCTACGGCGCGTTGCTCTGGCTCAGCTTTGTTTCCGCCGCAGCATTCGGCATCTGGTTCCACCTGCTCGGCCGCATGAAGGTCTCCCGGCTCAATATCTGGAAGTTTTTGATTCCGCTCGTTGGCGCCCTGCTGAGCTGGATTCTCATTCCCGGGGAATCCCCCGACCCGCTTTCGCTTTTCGGCATGGCCCTCATCATCGGAGGCCTCGTCTATTCCCAGCAAAAAAGTAGCGAATAGACCGCGGGTTCTGTTTCGTTCATGAAATATTCGGGTTAGGCACCCTCATGCCAATTGGAAAAACTTTCCGGGTGGTATCAATCGATATAGCCGAAGACGTGGTTTCCAATGGTGCGCCGGCCTCGCAGCGCGCCTGCCCAGTGAGGAGTTACTTTGGCGGGATTGTAGAAATGCGTGAGGTGATCCCATTTCTGCGTGGTCGACAGGAGGATCCAGGCTATTCCATAGCATTCGCTTCGGGCCCTGATATCCGAGGGAAGGATGCCCTTGCCGGAGATGTAGAATTCCGGCACATCCTTCAGCTCGTTCCAGCAGGAAAACTGCCTGTCTTTCCGGCAGGTATCCGCAAGGGAGGTGTTTGAGCGCCTGGCGCGGGTCTGGATCACTGCCCCGACCGCCATTTTCCCGTCGAACGGCTCGCCTCTGGCCTCCGCGTAGAGGGTGTAGCTGACGATGCGCGCGGCGACCTCGCTGAGAGGATTCTGCGGCGGCTTTGCCGCGCTCGCGATTGCGGGAAGCCCCAGCAGGGCAATCGTCGCATCTCTTCGGGTACTCATGATGGTCATCTCCGTTTCCAGGTTCAATTTATCGTTGCAATCAATATGGCATGCTTGTTGCTTCCCATCCACATGCAACACTAGTGAATAAAGGGAGCATCAGATGCCTAAACAGAAGAAACCGACCTTTGCAGATGACGGATACGAAATCAACAATGGGTGTCGAATCCGGCAGATTGAAATAATCAACGGGTTCCATTTCTATCAGGTCACCCTGCAGCGGATCTCCGGCAACCACATTCGGAAAAATTTCTTTACTGCGCCGCAGGCTCGTTCGTTTGCGGAAAAAATCGGGGCAAAAGGCGCTGACGATGAAATAAAAGTTTTCGGATTCATAGATCTGAACCGCATCGCTGCCATTAAAGCAACAATACTAGACTTGGTTAATGCAGGTCTCCGCAAAACCGCGGCCCATCTCTACGCAACCCATGACAACTATACCGCCGGCGTCGGGAGATTGGTCGAGGAATTCATTGCAGAGAAGCAAGAACAGATTGATCGCGGCGAATTTCCGGCGGCATCGCTTGTCGATACCAAGCACTTCCTACAGCGCTTCTCCAAAGAGTTTGGGCATCGGGCGGTAGGTACGGTTGCCACCGGTGAGATAAACGGGTTTTTCGACGAGGTAAACGGGACTGTAAACCGGCGGTCGCATCGACACCACATTTCTACATTTTTTAATTGGGCGGTAGCCCGGGATCGCCTCTCTTTCAATCCGATCGGGCCAACCTTTGTGGATGATGGATACGAGATCAACAGTGGGTGCCGAATCCGGCAGATTGAAATAGCCAACGGATTCCATTACTACCAAGTCACCCTGCAGCGGATCTCCGGCAAACCTATTCGGAGGCGCTTCATCACTGCGAGGCAAGCCCGTTCGTTTGCGGGAAGAATCGGGGCTAAAGGTACCGACGGTGAAACAAAAGTTTTGGGATTCATAGATCCGAACCGCATCGATGCTGTTAAGACAACCATACTGGATCTATATAACGCAAACTTCCGCAAAGCCGCTTAATGCAA
>JBDLHZ010000364.1:0-2489 GCA_039715135.1 Verrucomicrobiota bacterium | reverse complement strand
AGTTCCGCAAAATCCGCGCCGTCTACAATCTGCTGCTTCAAGTCCGTGCAATCCGCTTCCGTTGCCACCAAAATATGCCGTGCTGCTGCCTGTGCCATGTTTTTCTCCTGTTGAGCCGCTTGCAAAAGCCCTCGGCGGTGTGGTGCGTGCTTCCCGTCTGCGGGAGCACGCTTTCCGTACAACGTGTTCTTCCAGAACGAGGCGCGCTCCATCGGAATGGAAGCACGCGCTACACCGTTGCAGGTTTGGCCAAGGTTTTTAAAAGAGGCTTTATTGTTTTCTCTTCTTCAACTGCTGGGCACCGCCAAGCTCGGCAAAGCCGGTTTTTTCGAGGTCGGTCCAGAGGGTGCCGTCGCCGGCGTGGATAATGTTGATCTTCATGCGCGGGTTGAGCGTGTCGGCAAAAATCCAGCGGGCATAGGCAATCGGATCGCCGAAGGCGGTGGTCTTGAGCTGAAGGCCGTTGGCCTTTTCGCCCTCAACCTTCTCCAACGCGGAAGCCTTGGCTAGGCCGAGCACACGCACCTTGTCAGCGTTGATGGCCGCGGTCAGCTTCTTGATCTCTGCCGCTTTTTTGAGCGTGTCGGCCTGAATCTGCGCAACCTGCTTTTCGAGGTCGGCGGCAATCTCGGCCTTGAGCTTTTCGGTCTCCTGCTGAACCTGCTCGCCGCGCTGTTTGATGAGCGAAAGCTCGGTATTGAGTTCGGCCTCCTTGCGAGCGGTGTTCTGCCGCTCCTTGTTGGTGAGGTCCTGCTCGACCGCGATGCTGGCCTGCTGGATCGGCGCACGGATTTCGTCGGGAACCTCGACGTGGCGGATGAGGGCGTTGTAGACCTTGATATCCTTGCCACCGAGTGTCTCTTTCAACGAATCCTTGAGGTCGTCCTGGAACTTTTCGCGGCCTTCGCCGACGATGAAGTCCTTGGCGCGGTATTCGGAACCCTTGTTGCGCGAGATCGAGGTGATCTGCGGCATAATAATCTTGTCGACCACGGCGGGGAGGTCACCGTAGCGGCGGTAGATGCCGGCGATATCGCTGGGATCGAGTTCAAACTCGACGGTCATGTCGAGACTGATCGTGAAGCCGTCGCGCGACGGGAAACTGACGAGTTCCATCAGGTTCATTTCGCCCTCTTCGAGCGGAGCGGGTGCTATGTCTGCCAACTCCTTCCCCACCCCGAACTCAACCTGCTGACCGCGCTTGGGTTTCCATCCGGATGAAGATTTGCGACGACTGAAATAGTCGGCGCGCTTCCGCTCTTGCTTTTCGAGAACATTGGCCTGGAGCACATTGAGCGCCTGGCTCTGGCCGAGCTGGCGCGCCTTGGTAACGACCTTGCTGCCGCCCTGTCCCAACAGGGAAACCTGGTTGATCCCGATCTCCAGCACATCAACCTTGTACTCCTTGGGGTTGACATAGTAGAGCCCCGGCTGAAGCACATCCTTGCGTACCCCCTTCTGCTTGTCCTTGGCAAACCGACCACTTTCAGCCTGCTCGCCGGAGAGCGAAGTGGTGACCCCGGCGTAGCCGATCGGGATACTGATGGCATCGACGATCTCGACGTTGTAGCCATACGGATTCATGCGGTATTTCCCCGGCCCGAGCACACTGCGCCAGATCCCCTTCTGGCCGCGCCCGGCAATGAATTCACCGGTCGGCAACGTATCGCCCACCTTGGAGGTCACGATTCCGACCTTGCCCGGATCGATGATTACAACATCAATGATTTCCCAGTCGTAGAAGATCGGGTTGAGGAAGTGCCGACCCTCGCCGAGCGCCTCCTCCCGGATTCCCTTCTGCCCGTCGCGGGCGAGAATCTGACCGGGATCGAGCGGGTCGCCATTCTTGGCGGTGATGATGGCCATTTCGTTTGGGCCGACGTAGAAGCGGCAGAAGCCCCATTCCCAGAAGATCACTACGAACACCACGAGCAAAACCGACCCGATTGCGATTTTAAGGATATTCTTCATTTGGCACCTCCTTTCGCGGGAGCGAACGTGCCGAAGATGCCGCCCAGCCCTTCTTCCGAATCGGAGCTGAGCACGGAGCGCACCTGCGGACCGATTTTTTCGTAGAGCGTATAGCGCGCAAAGTTGTCACCACCACCGAGGGCAATGACGCGGTTTGCAAGCACGGCGGCCTCGGCCTCGTTCTGCGCCTTGATGGCATCCTTTTCGCCATCGGCGGTAAGAAGGATGGCCTCGGACTGGAAGAGTGCGGCCTCGTATTCCACCTGGGCAACATCGAGCTCCTTCTGCGCGGCGATCAGGCGGACGCTCTGGTCCTGTTCGGCATCGATCACGGCGCGGATGCGCTTGGTATCGGCCTCGACCTTTTCGCGGTTCTGGATGGCGAGCATTTCCTGCTTGGTCAACTCGGCCTTGGACTTGGCCTGCACAATCTGCTGCCCGTATTTGGCGGCATCCTGCACGGCCAGTTCGCGGTCGCGGTTGATGCTGGCAATCGCATCGGGGACAATAATCTTGCG
>JBDLHZ010000363.1:0-2508 GCA_039715135.1 Verrucomicrobiota bacterium | reverse complement strand
CGGATACCCACGAGGCAATCGGCTCCGGGATGCAGATCCGGGTATCCGACATGGAACCTGTTCTTACCGACCTCCAAGAAGGTGTCGCAGAGCTCCTCCATTTTCTTCCAGTACGGGTGTTCGCGCGACAACTCCAGCGAATCCGCATCCGCCCAGTCCTTCAGGAACGGCTTGATGTAGGAGGTCGATTCCTCAAACACCAATTCCCCGCCATAGAGCGCCGGAAAATAGTCGGGCCCCAGATCGGGCCAGGCATGCGGCAGGGCATCCCCCATGTAGACCGTGTTTTCCACGGTTGCCAACGTGCGCTCCGCCTGCCAAGCCGAATCCATCCAGCGTTCCCTATGGGACGCATGGTGGCTTTTCGGCATCGGGCAGACCGGTTCCGGGCGCGGAAAGGTGATGTGCATGCATGGGCGATCAATGATTTCTCCATCCCAGAACGCATCCTGACGCTTGATCCGCATTTCCCAATCTTCAATACCGTCTATTGGCATCATTTTCATAAAATCCTCAATTTTTCAGACAGGATACCTATCCCGTCCATCCTGTTATCCGGTCTGCAAATCAGTCCAGTTCCCGCAGGGTTTCGAGCACGACCGGAATCCGTTCTTCCCAGTTGCCGGGAAGGTCTTCGGAAATCTCGAACAAGAACGCCTTTTTCCCGGCACGATTACGCTTGTCGATGACGGCCTGGCGAAAGACCTCCTCCGGTTCGGCGTAGAGGCCAATGTTGATGTTGGCCAGCAGCACCTTGTCTGGCCAGGCGGCGCGGCAGGCATCGTACATCTGGTCGCCTTCGGGCGGCTCGCTCAGCGAATCGATCATATGGAACGGGGCATTGGCGACATGCCCGGCAATCATCTTGGTCGTGCCGTCGTAGTGCGCCATGACCCGCTTGTCCCCGGCTTCGAGAATGGCGGTCGCCTTTTCATACACCGGCATCATCAGGTCGGCATAGCGTTGCGGCCCGATCATGTCCACCGAGAGGTTTTCATACCAGACCACATATCGGCCAGGAGCACCGGCGATCAACTCCTGCTCGGCAAGGAAGAGCTTTTCCTGAGCCGCGAGCAAGTCGGCAAGCTCCGGCACCTCCAGCGCCAAGTCGAGGCAAAACTGCTCGGTGCCCAGATAATCGATGTTGAGCTTCATCAGCGGGGTGCGGTGCGCCCACATGTCGTGGCCGGTCAATACCACGACTCCATGATCGCCAACCACCGCTTCGGCTTTTCCGACTGCGGCATAGTCAGCCACAAGCTCCGTATTTTCGACGATCCACTGCTGAACCTTGTAGTCTTCCGGTTCCTTGATCCATTCTTCCACATAACGATGCCCGATCATCACGCGGCGAATCGAACCGACAGGAGTCTTCTTGGTTTCGATCACGCTTCCATCGGCAGTCGCTTCCGTCGAAAATTCGACCCCGTGCTCGATCGCTTTGACCGGCGTGCAGTGGTGGCGAATCAGCAGCCCCATATCGAGCAGCTTTTTCCAACGGTCATCCGCCATCCGGGCCGCCACATCTTCGGCGCTGATCGCCCGCCCCATATTCCAGTCATAAACCAGAAAAGGCGTACAGGACGGCGTACCGCCCTCCAGCACTTCGATTAAATCTTCACGTTTGTTCACGATAAACCTCATAAAGGACTCACATAGAAATAATTGACCAACTATCAGGGATATTTAACAGAAGGACGCAAAGCAGGGTAAAATCCATATACAGTGTACTTTGCGCTCTTTGCGAACTTCTGTAGAATTTCATTAAACCAGAGCCAAGTTGAGTCATTCATTTCTGCGAGATGCCAAAGCTTCCGTTATGTCCCGGTATTCCGGCTCGAGCCCCGCCCTGTCGACAAGCTCCCGATAGAGTTCCGGCGAATATGCGCTTGAAGGCATCGTGATTTTTCCCGGCCAGTTGAAGAAATCCCGTTCCACCCCCTTCGCATATTCACCCGATAGATTGTGATCCAAGGTGATTCCGCCGCTGCCTTCGTCGTAATAAAAACACTTGTTGGTGGTATGGGGATCCGCCCATTTCGAGCGCGGCACCTTGTCGACAAAGTTGCGCTGGATCAAGGATCCCGGCATTTCGGAAAGCGTGTAGATGCCGGCCCCGTCTGAAAAAAGTGTCAGCGGGCGCTCGATGCGGTTGCAGCGGACGATGTTGTCGCGCATAGCGTTGGGTTCTTTTGTCCACCCCCACCCCAGACTGATGCCGCTGTAGGCAAGGTCGAACAGTTCGTTGTGCTCAACCACCACCGCCGTGGAATAACCGCAGAAGATGCCGACGCATCCGCCGTTGTCGTATCCAACCCGCGTAATGTAGTTGTTGTGGATCCGGTCGTTCACGCAAAGCTCCCGCTCGTCCGGCGGATTGTACGGAACATGGATCATGACATCGGGGTCGGAAGCCATGGCATGGGAAACCGCCGTTCCGGAAATCCCGTGGAAGACGTTCCCGACCACCTCGCACTCCCGGGTTCCATGGCGCAGATCCAGCGCGGT
>JBDLHZ010000362.1:0-2523 GCA_039715135.1 Verrucomicrobiota bacterium | reverse complement strand
GGGCGGATTTAGGGGGTGCGGAGGATGTTTTTTGACGGCTTCGGCCATGGCGCGGATGTGGGCGGGGGTGGTGCCGCAGCAGCCGCCGTAGATGTTTGCGAGGCCGTGTTCGGCATAGTCGCCGTAGATGGTGGCCATCTGCTCGGGCGTATCGTCATACCCGCCGAAGGCGTTGGGCAGTCCGGCGTTGGCGTAGATGCTGATGGCGCAAGGGGCAACCTCGGACAGCTCCTCGATATAGGGACGCATGTCTTCCGCGCCGAGCGCGCAGTTGATGCCAACGGAGATGGGGTTCGCGTGCTCGATGCTGTACCAGAACGCGGTCGGCGTCTGGCCGGAGAGGGTGCGGCCGGACTTGTCGGTGATGGTGACCGAAACCATGACGGGCAGGCGTGTGCCGGTTTTCTCGAAAACCTCCTCGATGGCGAAGAGCGCGGCCTTGGCATTGAGGGTGTCGAAGACGGTTTCAACCAGCAAGATGTCGACACCGCCTTCGATCAGCGCTTCCACCTGTTCGGTGTAGGCTTCGGCGAGGTCGTCGAACGTGACGGCGCGGTAGGCGGGATCGTTCACGTCGGGCGAGATGGAGGCGGTGCGGTTGGTTGGGCCGATGGAGCCGGCGACAAATAGCGTGCGCGACGGATCATTTTCCAGAACCTTTCCAACGGCGCGGCGTGCGACCTTGGCGGCTTCGATATTCAGTTCGCAAACGAGCGGTTCGAGGCCGTAGTCGGCCTGCGAAATGGTGGTGGAGCTGAAGGTGTTGGTTTCGATAATGTCCGCGCCCGCTTCAAGGAAATCGATGTGGATTTGCTCGATCAACTCCGGCTTGGTGAGTGTTAGCAGGTCGTTGTTGCCCTTCAAATCGGAAGGGTGGGCGACAAATCGCTCGCCGCGAAAGTCAGCCTCCTCCAGCCTATGCTGCTGGATCATGGTGCCCATCGCGCCGTCGAGCATCAGCACTTGCTCGCCGAGGAGCTCGGCGAAGCGTTTTCCGGCCTCTGTGGTGTAGTCGTTGTAAAACTTGTTTTTGCTCATATCCTGTCACTCAATTGTTAAGTGGCAGAAGTATATATCCGCTTATCCGGATATTTCAATATAAAAGTGAAGTCCTTTGAAATAGGGTGTTTGATCCGTCCGGCCGCTTCACCCTGCGTCGGGGAGCGTCTATCACACTTTAAGAGGTGTGATAATGGACACTGTAAAAAAGCGGAGCAAGGATGGGGAATGAATCCTTGCGCCGCTAATCCGGATACCGCTTGTCGTTATTCGCTGGGCGGAATATCCGGGCGATTTTGTCTGCCTTTGCCTTGGCGACGCTCTTTCATGGCCTGCCGCACGGCTTGGCGTTCTTCTTTGGAAAGCGTTCCGTCGTCATCGGCATCAAAGCGTTCCAGAATGGCCTGCCGCCTCTTTTTCCTTATTTGCTCCCGTTGCTGGGGATTGGGCTTGCGTTGCCCCTGCCGGTCTTGGCGGAACTGCGGTGGTGGTCCGTCGTTCTGGAATTGCGGCCCGCATGCGCCTTGTCCCCGCCGGTGGGAGCCATGTCCCTGCGGGCGGAAATTCGGGTTTCCGCAGACGGGGCAACCTTGCCGCTGCCCTTGGAACTGGGGGGATCCTTGCCGGCCCTGTTGCTGCCGTTGGCCGTGACCCTGCGGGTGCGGGTGGGCCACTGTGGCCACCGTGCCCGCGAGAAGTGCCGTGAAGATTGCTGCTGTCTTGGTTCCGGTTTTCATCTGTCTACCTCCTGTGGGTTGATTCCCCGGTTCGCTTGAATAACGGGGTGGAGGATTTTTTATTGTAGGCTGGGCATCTGCATGCCTGATTTTTGAAGCCCTCTAGTACGCTGTCATGTTTTAATTGACGGGTTGAGGTTGATTGTCGTAGCGCGAAATTCTGTTTCGCGTTGTCCGTCTGGCTCGGTGCGTTTGCGAACTCGAAACAGAATTTCGAGCTACTCTTCTGTGGCTAATATTATTACTCAAACGCGTGGTGCCAGACGGAGGTGCCGTTGATCTTGAAGAAGAGGTGTTCCGAGTCGTCGCTCCACTCAATGGATTCGGAGGCGGTCTGGTGGGGGACGTTGGTGTAGCTGGGCAGATAGAGCAGGTTGAGCCATACGCGTTTTCCGATTTCGCGGTAGTAGATTTTGTAGGAGGGCTGCGAGACGTAGTAGAACTTCCGCAGCCGCGCGGTCTTGCTGCCGTCGGGGGAGTCGACCATGGCCAGCTCCGTGCTCGCCGGCGTCAGGATCTTGAAGGCGACAAAGACGACGAAGAGCATGAATACCCCGGTGCCAAGCTTCTTGAGGTCGAATAGCGAACGCTTCTTGTAGCTCCGTTGCGTTGGGAAAGGATAGCGTATCATAGGGTAGATAGAATGTCGGGTTGGTCGTGATTCCCCACATTCATCCTTCTGTTTATTATTCTGTTTCGGCCGGTTCGCCAATGACTTCAGTCGCAGGGGCTTTCTTGAAGAAGCGGCTGATGTTCCAGTTGCGGTCGACATCGCGCCAGGAGAGGA
>JBDLHZ010000361.1:0-2545 GCA_039715135.1 Verrucomicrobiota bacterium | reverse complement strand
ACAGGGCTTGCATCGCCATGGCCGCTAAGCTAAGTAAGAAGCGCCTTGAAACGCGCAAACCAACAGGATTTTAAAATGAAACATTTCAAAGAAAATATTACGGTGGAGTCGCTGGCCCAGCGCGCGCTGTTCCACCTCAAGTACAGCCGGGGCAAGGATCTTAACGCTGCCACCCCCTTCGACAAGATGTGGTGCTTTTCGCACGCCGTGCGCGACATGGCCGTGGACGGGTTCATCGCCACGCAGCGCACGTACCTCGACGAGGATGTCCGCCGTGTAAATTATATCTCGATGGAATACCTCATCGGCAAGATGTGCGAAAACAATGTCCTTGCACTGGGCATCACCGATATCGCCTGCGAAGCATTGAAGGCGCTCGATATCACGACCGAGGAAATCCTCCAGATCGATGTCGAGGCCGGTCTTGGCAACGGCGGACTGGGGCGTTTGGCTGCCTGCTATCTGGACTCGCTCGCCACCAAGGAGCTTCCGGCGTTTGGATACGGCATCCGCTACGAGCACGGCATCTTTCGCCAGGAGTTCGAAAACGGCTGGCAGCGCGAACGCCCCGACGAGTGGTTGGCGCGGGGCTACCCCTGGGAGTTGATCCGCCCGGAATACACCCTGCCCGTCCTCGTCTATGGCCACGTGAAGAAAAACCTCATCCCCGGTCGCGGCGCGGAAGATGTATGGGAAGGTTGGGAAATGTTCGAAGCCGTACCCTACGATGTTCCAATCATTGGATACGGGGTCAACACGGTGAACATGCTGCGCCTGTGGAAATCACAACCGGCCGAAGGCTTCCGGCTCGATGTTTTCAACCAAGGGGACTATGTCCGCGCCGTCGAAGAAAAAAACTGGGCGGAAAACGTCACCAAGGTGCTGTATCCATCCGACTACACCTATGCCGGCAAGGAGTTGCGCCTGATCCAGGAATATTTCCTGGCCTCCTGCTCCGTGCGCGACATTATCCGCCGCTACCGGAAGACCCATTCCACCTTCGACCGGTTTGCCGAAAAGAACGCCATCCAGCTCAACGACACCCACCCGACGCTGGCGGTGGTCGAGCTCATGCGCGTCTTGCACGACGAAGAGGGAATCCCATGGGAAAAAGCGTGGGACATCACTGTCAATACCTTCAGCTACACCAACCACACCCTGCTCGCCGAAGCCCTCGAAAAATGGACGGTCGATCTGATGCAGCGCGTGTTGCCGCGCCACACCCAGATCATCTTCGAGATCAACCATCAATTCCTCCAAAAGGTGGAGCTCGACTTCCCGGGCGACGGCGATCTCCTGCGCAAGGTTTCGCTCGTCGAAGAGGGTCCGCACAAGCAGATCTGCATGGCCAACCTCTGCGTCGTGGCCAGCGGCAAGGTCAACGGCGTATCCGCCCTGCACTCCGAACTGCTGCAAAAGAACACCATGCCGGAATTCAACAAGATCTATCCCGGCAAGTTCTGCAACGTCACCAACGGCATCACCCACCGACGCTGGCTCCTCAAAGCCAACCCGGAACTGTCCGACCTCATCACCGAAAAAATTGGCGAGGACTGGAAAAAGGATCTAAGCCTGCTGGAAGGGTTCGAAAAATTCGCCAAGGACAAAGAGGTTCAGGCGCGCTTCATGGAGGTCAAGAAGGCGAACAAGAAAAAGCTTTGCAAAACCATCCAGAAGCTTACCGGCGAATGCGTCGGCCCCGACTCGCTCTTCGATGTCCAGGTCAAGCGGCTGCACATGTACAAGCGCCAATTGCTCAACGCCATGCACATCATCCACCTCTACCAGAAGATCAAGGAAAACCCGAAAGCCCGGATGCAGCCGCGCACCTTTGTCTTTGCCGCGAAGGCCGCACCGGCCTACCTCATCGCCAAATCCGTGATCAAGCTTGTCAATACCCTCTCCGAGGTTGTCAACAACGACATCGACGTCGCCGGCCGCATCAAGGTCGTTTTCCTGCCCGACTACAACGTCTCGCTGGCCGAAAAGATCATCCCGTCCGCCGATGTCTCCGAGCAGATTTCCACCGCCGGCCTCGAAGCCTCCGGCACCGGCAACATGAAGCTTTCGCTTAACGGTGCGCTCACCGTCGGCACATGGGACGGCGCCAACATCGAGATTGCCCAGCATGTTGGCGAAGACAACATCTTCATCTTTGGACACCGCACCGAGGAACTCGCCGAGCTGCGCCGCAAGGGCTACAAACCCCAGTCATACGTGGACAAATCCAAAGGCCTGCAAAAGGTGCTCGAAGCCATTCGCGACAATGCCTTCGATCCCTCCCAGCCCGACCTGTTCAAGGATCTCTACAACGACCTCACCCTGCATGGCGACCACTATTTCTATCTGGCCGACTTCGACCAATATGTCGAATGTCAGGAAAAAGTCGCCGAACTCTACGCCGACGAAGCGGCCTGGGCGGAAAAGGCGATCCTCAACGTCGCCCGCATGGGCTGGTTTTCGTCCGATCGCTCCATCCAGGACTACTGCGACAGCATCTGGCACCTCGAACGCACGCCGGTCAAGCCGAGTGAATAGTCCGTTC
>JBDLHZ010000360.1:0-2569 GCA_039715135.1 Verrucomicrobiota bacterium | reverse complement strand
TCGAGGCCAATGGAGCGGGCATGTTCGATAGCTGAAATGTCGGAGGCGATGACGGCATCGATGTTCGCGGCCTTGGCGGCGGCGCAGATCTCGCGCATGGTTTCGAGTTCGTCGTCGTAGACAATGACGTTGAGCGCCAGATAGGACTTCACCCCGCACCAGCGGCAGATGCGCGCGATACGGCGCAGGTCGCCGAGGCTGAACGGGCTGGCGGCACGCGAGCGCATGTTGAGCTTGTCGACACCGAAATAGACCGAATCCGCCCCGGCGCGGATCGCCGCCGAGAGCGCGGCATACGAGCCTGCGGGCGCCATCAGCTCAAATCTGGATGGCCTGTTTTCCATGGACTCCGAACAATGGGAAAATGCGAAAATGAATGCAACTTTTTTGTCCTGCACCCCTTCCTGCTTCTCGTTGACTCCCCCGAAGGCACAGGGTAGCTTTTCCTGCCTATGGAATTTTCCGAATTCAACTTCAACGAATCGATTTTGCACGCCGTGGCCGAGGCAGGGTTCAAGGAACCCACGCCGATCCAGGCCGAAGCCATCCCGGCCATTCTTTCCGGCCGCGACATCCTCGGCTGCGCCCGCACCGGCACCGGCAAGACCGCCGCGTTCGCCCTGCCGTTGATCCAGCGACTGGAGGATTCATGGACGGCGGCGCGCGAAATCCGTGTCCGGTCGCTGATCCTCTCCCCCACCCGCGAATTGGCCATCCAGCTTCATGAAAATATCAAGACCTTTGCCGCGCACACCGAGCTAACCACCCTGCTGGTACACGGCGGCACTGAATATGAAGACCAAATCCTGACCTTGCGCGAAGGAGTCGACATTCTCGTCGCCACGCCCGGCCGCATGCTCGACCTAATCGACCGCAAGGCGCTCAAGCTCGACCAGATCGAGGTGTTCGTGGTCGACGAAGCCGACCGCATGCTCGACATGGGCTTTGCGCCCGACATCCGCAAGATTGCCCCGATGCTGCCGCAAAACCGGCAGGTGCTCTTCTTTTCCGCCACCATGCCGCAGGAGGCCCTCCGGCTGGCGGGCAGCTTCCTGCGCAAACCAAAGCATATTTCGGTCGACCCCGTTTCGGCCGCCGCAGAAAATATTGCCAAATCGCTCTACTATGTGGAAAAGAACGACAAGTTTGCTTTGCTCGAATGGGTACTCAAGCGGCTCAACTACGAACGGGTGCTCATTTTCTGCCGCACCCGCCGAGGTGCAGACCTTTTGACCGAACGGATGCAAAAGGCGGAGCTACCCGTCGCCGTATTGCACGGCGACAAGAAACAGGCGCACCGGCAGGATATTCTCGACGCCTTCCGTTCCGGCGAAACCCCGGTGCTGATCGCCACCGACCTCGCGGCACGCGGCATCGACATCGAAGACATTTCGCACATCATCAACTTTGACCTGCCCAACGAGCCGGAAACCTTCGTGCACCGCATCGGCCGCACCGCCCGCGCCGGGGCATCGGGCCAGGCGCTAAGTTTCTGCGACCCCACGGAAAAGACCTACCTGCGCGACATCCTCACCCACCTTGGCGAGGAAATGGATGTGACCATCGACCACCCCTTCCACAGCGAGCAGACGATGAACTATTCCGGCCGCGTGCAGTCCAAGCACTCGCCCGAGCGCCTCGCCATGAAGCGCAACAAGGGCAAGGAAAAAACATGGAGGCTTGCGCCCGGCGAGCGCAACAAGGTCCACACCAAGGATGACGGCCCCAAGAAAAACGCCCGCCGCAACCCGAAGAAGAGAAAATGAACCGCAGAATGCTGAACAAGGAATTTCGAATATTGAAGGAAAAAGCCTTCTGCGGTTCCCTGTTTGAAATTCAATATTCTGCGGTTCTGCCTTGGCTTTAGCCCAGCACGGCTTTCTGCATTTCAATCAGTTCGCAGGTTTCTTTCCGTCAACATGATACTTGGGCGACGATTCCCGAACCACGCTTTCCTCGCCTCCACCTCCCACCTCGCGCAACCGAAGGCATAGATCCCGAAGATCGGAGGTCGCCCGTAGACGCCGATCAATTGCTTTGGCTGACATTTCAATCTTCATTGGAATCCCGCAAGAAAGCGATGTCGTCCTGATCGCGCCCACTGCCCCGCAATTCCTTCATTTTCACGAGACCATCCTTCGAAACAATAGACAACCCATTCGAGCCCCAAGGTACTTGCCTGCGATTATTCCAAACATCCTTCAACTCATCGCTGACAATCACCAAATCCAAGATTACTGGCTCTTCATCCCCAACAATCGGCTTTACCATTCGATAGATACGAACCCGGTCACCTACGGTTTTCAGAAAACCTGTGTCGATGCAATATCCCAAAGCCTTGGCACAGGATTTAACAGACTCCAGGGCCTCCGGTTTGATCAGGAGATCCACATCAAGCGTCGAACGGGGTGAGCCATGAACCGCCATTGCCAACCCGCCGCAAAGCGCATATTCGATACCTCCCGTTTCCAAGGCGGATATCACTTCCTTGAACTCGTCGTAGAGATTCATCGCTACATGGATCCTAAGGTAAAACGCCCTTCTGCATTTCAACCAGCTCGCCGATGCC
>JBDLHZ010000359.1:0-2583 GCA_039715135.1 Verrucomicrobiota bacterium | reverse complement strand
CAAAACCTTGATCCAGATTATCTGGGAGGATCGGTTGTTGCAGCACTGAAGCAGTTTAGTGCCCAGTTGGAGGAGGGGGCTCTGATCGTGGTTGATGAAAACAAAGTCCGCGCGCGCATACTTCCTATTCGAAGATGACGTAGAGCCACCGCTATGAGGTGGTTTATGAAGCACGTAGAACGGTGCTTTCACGTGACCACGTTGACGCGTGCCACAGTGAGCCGAGTTGGCCTCGGCAATCCCGTGACCACGTTGTCACGAGGAATGGGACTCACGTGGCGGGCCTCACTCGGGAACGCGACTCACGCAGCCAGCCCGTTTTCGTATGGTGAGGACCGATGGATCGGCATCGGGTTGTTAATGAACATTGTGGCTGTGACCATCTACCTCGAGTGGGAAGATGAGGAGACGATCCGAATCATCTCAGCCCGCAAGGCGACACGTCATGAAAGCAAAGAATACCATAAGAGAATCACGCACTGACTGGAATCGGCTGAAGGAACTGCCGGATTCGAAAATCAATGTTTCGGATATTCCGAAACTCGACAAGGCATTTTTCCAGCATGCCAGCTTGCGCATGCCCAAGCGCAAGACGGCAGTCTCGCTTCGGCTAGACCCCGACGTGCTCGATTGGTTCAAGCATCAAGGCCGGGGGTATCAAACCCGCATCAATGCAATCCTCCGGGCCTACGTCGAAGCCCATCAGCATTAGCTGGGCGAAGCAGGTTGGCGCAGGCGACGCCCCAAGCATTCGAAAAGTAGGATCTCACACAGAGCCGCAGAGCCACGGAGGGAAGGAAATATAATAGCCATAGCTTTGTTTTCGTGTGATTCGTACTACTATCCGAAAATTCCTTGTTTTTTTTGGCAAGTTTTCTGTTGCAACCCCTTATTTAACAAGAACTAAACACGGGCAGTTTTTTTGATCGCGAATTGCGCGAATCACGCGAATCAGGATCTATAAATTCGTGCGATTTGCGTGATTCGTGATCCAACATCTTTTAATATTTCGTGTGTTTGGTGTATTGAACCGTTTCACTATTTTGCTCTGCAAAATTATCTATTCGGCGTGGTTATAAATTTTGGTTGCGGCTATGCCGCGCTAGGTATTTCGTGGTTCATATCTCTGCTGCGAAGCCGTGTTGGAACCTTCAGCAGGCGGTTCCAATAGAGCTAAATTTCAGCCAGAACATCCTTGAAAACATAAACCGCAATGTTATGTTTTCCATATGAAATATATTGAAAGGGCATTGGAGGCAAAGTTGACGGCCTATGTGGAGTCATTTCCATGCACCTTGGTGAGCGGGGCGCGGCAAGTGGGGAAAAGCACGCTTCTGGATCATCTCTTCGGTAGGCAGGTTCGAACCTTTGTGTTTGATCCGTTGGAAGATCTTTACGGAGCAAGGCAAGACCCTGACCTTTTCCTTAGAAACAACCCGCCGCCGCTGATACTCGATGAAATCCAGTATGCGCCCGAATTGGTTCCGGCCTTGAAGCGGGCGGTGGATCAAGACCGCAGACCCGGCATGTATCTTATCACCGGATCCCAGCAGTGGGAGGTCATGCGGCATCTGGCGGAATCGCTTGCCGGTCGGGTGGCCATCATGGAGTTGCCATCCTTCAGCCTGCTTGAACAGTTCGGCTCGAATCGGATGGATTGGTTTCCGGAATGGCTTGAACAGGTGCCGAAGGGAATTGACGCCGCGATGGAGATGCTGGGCGGTTTCCGCAGTGGGGGGCTTTCTTCCACCCGTCTAATTTGGCGAGGCGGCTTCCCGGAAGTCCAGACCCTGCGCGACGAGGTGGTTCCCGGCTGGATGCGCGGGTATGTCGGCACCTATCTGCAGCGGGATGTCCGGACATTGCTTGAAATCCGCGACGAAACGCAGTTTGCGGCATTTCTCGCCCTTTGCGCATCATTGACCGCGCAGGAGTGCAACTATAACCATCTGGGGCGCGACATTGGGCTTTCCGCCCCCTCGGCCAAGCGTTGGATCGGCGTGTTGAGGGGCACCTATCAATGGCTGGAAATCCCCGCCTTTTCCGCCAACCACATCAAGCGCCTCAGCGGGAGGCCGAAGGGGTATTTCGGCGATACGGGGCTGGCTTGCTATTTGATGCGGATATCGTCCGATCAGGCGGTGCAGGGCCATCCCGCATTCGGGGCGCTCTTCGAGACACTGGTTGCAACGGAAATACATAAGCGCCTTCAACCCATGTCGCTGCCTCCGACACTCTACCACTACCGGCAACACAGCGGTGCCGAAGTGGATTTGATTATTGAAAAGGATGGATTGCTTTTCCCGGTGGAGATCAAATCCTCTGCCAGGATCCATCCGATGGATGCCCGTTCCATCTCCATTTTCCAGGAAAAGATGGGCACCCATGCACAGGCGGGTTTGGTGGTCTATGCCGGCGAGCAGGTGTTGCGCCTCGGCGACCGTTGCATTGCGGTACCATTCGATTTGGTGGGAAGTCCGTAACCCATGTCACGTAGAACGGGCGTCTCGCCCGTTATCCCAGCCCCCACGCCCATTCGTCCTGCATTCTATCCTGCATCTTGTCCTGCATGGCCTCCGGCGA
>JBDLHZ010000358.1:0-2624 GCA_039715135.1 Verrucomicrobiota bacterium | reverse complement strand
CCCTTAGTGGTTGGGGATGGATAATGACCAATTTCGGGGCATAGCTCAGCCTGGCTAGAGCGCTACACTGGGGGTGTAGAGGTCGCTGGTTCGAATCCAGTTGCCCCGACCATTTTTAAAAGGCTAGTCATTGCGACTGGCCTTTTTTGTGTACCCATCGCTCCTTGCCAAACACCTTCATTCGTCGGAGAGCTTGGAATTCGCGTATGATTTTCTATAATGACTCCGGTTTGAATGGAGGAATGGATCATGAAGAAAGTGCTATTGCTGTCCGTGTTCGCAGGATTTCTTGCGGGGTGTTCGTCGCTGTCCGTCAGTCGGGACTATGACACCGATGCCGACTTTTCCGGGTTGAAGACCTTTGCGTGGAAGCATGCCGAACAACCCGAGACGGGCGATCCGCGGATCGACAACGACCTGAACGATGAACGTATCCGCAAGGCCGTCAACGAAACCCTTTCGGCCAAGGGATTCCAGCGGACCGATCTCGCCGATGCCGATTTTCTGGTGGCTTATTTTGTGGAATACAAGCGCAAGCTGAATTCCGGTTCGCTGAGCCTTGGGTTTGGCGGTGGCAGCTACGGGCGCTTTGGCGGCGTGGGCTACAACACGGGGGTTTCCGAGTACGACCAGGTGGGCCTAACCATCGACATGATCGACCCGGTCAACGAAAAGACGATTTGGCGGGGTGTTGGCAGCCGTGCAGCCTACGATGGATCCTCTCCGGAAAAGACGACGAAGATCGTCAATGAGTCGGTTTCGAAGATCCTGAAAAAGTTCCCGCCGAAGTAGAAGGCACCTATCGTTTCTGGGCGTCGGAAATATATTTCAGCATGGATTTCCCGCGTTTGGAATCGATCTTCTTCAGGGCTTTGGCTTCGCGCTCCGCATCGCTCCACTGGCTTTGCTGGGCATGCGAGAGTGCCAGCATGTAGCGGGCGTTCGCGGAGTCTGGATCGAGCTTGAGTGCATCCAAAAAGGCGCGGATGGCTTCGCGGTATTGCTTCAACTCGTAGCGGGAGAGTCCCAGGTTGTAGTGCGCGGTCGGTTCCGAGGGGTTGGCTGTGATCGCCTTTCCATACTGCTCCACGGCTTCGCGGTATTTTTTCGCCGCATGTAGCTCCGACCCTTTAGCAAGGTACTGCGATGCCGCTTCCGGGTTGATTTGTCCTTCCGTGTTCGCGGCATTCGGCCCCTTCTTCTCCAATCGGGCGATGGCTTGCCGGGCGGCTTCCGTTTGCCGGCCTTCCTCTCCCGCCTTTTGGAGATACTGCCTGTACCAGCCCATGGCGGCGTTTTGGTTGTGGAGCCATTGGTCGTGGATCACCGCCAGGTTGTATGTTGCCGGGGCATAGTCGGGGTAGGCGGAAACCAGCTTCTTCAGGCGTTTTACGGCAATGTCGCTATTGCGGTTCATGTGCAGCTCCACCAGCGCAAGCGCATTCTGCCCGGCCGCATCGTTCGGGTTGGTACGCAATCCTGCGGCGATCTCCTCCGATGCGCCTTTCCATTCTTTCTTCTGCATCTGAACCAGTCCCAGAAAGGAGCGGGCGACTGCGTTGGTCGGTTGTTCGGCCAACATCTTGATGAATTCGAATTCGGCTTGGTCCAACTGGTTGGCGTGGAAGAGCGCAACGCCAAGGTTCAGGTTGGCTCCGCTGAGTTCCTTCGCAAGGCGGCAGGATTCACCAAAGCTCTCGATCGCCTGGTCGTGTTTCCCAAGGCTCCATCGGATAATGCCCAACTGGTTGTTGGCCACGGATTTTTCCTCGTTGCCGGATAGTTTGCGTATGGCTTTTTCGAGCTGGCTCTGTGCGCGCACAAGGTCGCCGCTTTTCCAGGATGCCATGGCCTTGTTGTATTCCTTTTCACCGCCGCGTCCACCGCACCCGGAAAAAACCGCAAACAGCAGGCAAGCGCTGCCGCCAATCATCAATAGTTTTTTGTTTTTCATTTCGTTGAAATCCCTTGAACCCACACCTGCCGGGTGCGGGGGCCATCAAATTCACAAAAATACAGGCTTTGCCACGTACCGAGCTGCAACTCCCCGCCAGACACGGCCACCTGCGCCGAAGAACCCATCATGCTGGCCTTCACGTGTGCCGCCGTGTTGCCCTCGGCATGGCTATAGCCTCCGTTCCACGGAACCATTCGGTCCAGCACCAGTTCCATGTCTGCCAAGACGTCCGGATCGGCGTTTTCGTTGATCGTTACGCCCGCCGTGGTATGCGGAACGAAAACCGTCACCACGCCATCCACCAATCCAGTCTCCCGCACCGTTTCGGCCACAAGCCGGTCGATATTGACAAAATCGGTTCGTGACCGGGTTTTAATGGTAAGCGGGTTCATGGGAAGCCACCTTATCCAAACCATGGGAATTTTGAAGCGGAAAATTTCCACAGACTGGAAAAAGTGCTTCTTCAGTGAAGTGCGTCCCCTGAATTGAAGAAGGAACCGCGCACCCCCGTCGTAAAGCGTCCTATTCCCGTACCTCTAGAGGTACGGGAATATCTCTATTAAATAACATCACAATCTGTTGTCATGATGTATCTTATAAAATTTATAACCCCATACGTTTAAACGTATGGAAATACAGGGGGAGTCCATGATGCAAGTCACTTGTG
>JBDLHZ010000357.1:0-2631 GCA_039715135.1 Verrucomicrobiota bacterium | reverse complement strand
CAATTTCCCCGGAACCGTTATCACCGACAGCCCATCCTTTCCGGCGACCGGCTTGAGCTTCACTTCGCCATCCATCATCGGCGAACGCGCAACCGCATCTCCGGCCACATTATAGGTAAATATCTTCAGGCTCCCCTTCACGGCCGGAAAAGCCATCTTTTCCGGCACGCCAAACTGCCGCTTGTCGCCGGGCTTGATATCCTTGCCGGTGGTATTCAGCAGGTGCACATGGATGTCGCCCTTGCGCTCCCCTTCATGGATCTGATGCGCAATGGCCTGAACCCCCTCGGGCAGCTCGAAGCGTATCGGCTCCCTGCCGGTTCGGGCATATTGGACCAGATGGTTGACAAGCTTCCTGTCGCCCGGGGTTTCCACGGCCCGGTAGACCGAATTGTTTCGAAGCTCCATCTCCGCATTTCCGAACCCGAGTTCGGCGGCCACATAGATGAAGCGTCCCTTCCCATGCGGGGTCTCGACAACCAAGGGATATTTCTCGCCACCCGCCGAGGCGGTCATCAGCACCTTTGAATCCTTGCCGGGCTTGACCGAAAACAGTTTTCCGCGACCCTCGAAGGCTCCGCCGGCAAAGCCGCCGTCGACCGTGTAGGAACCTGCAACCTGCTTTTCAAAGCCCACGCCCGCAAGATCCGAAAGCAGTAAATCGTCTCTTTTTTCGCCATATTCATCATACAACGAGGTGTGGGTGGTGATGATGGCATTGCCGCCCTGCGCAACCCACTCGGCCAGGTTTTCCTTCTGCGCCCCGGACATCGCCGCCTGCCCGACCAGCACAAGCACATTGTATTTTTCGAGACGCCCGGGATTTTCCGTATCGCCGTCCAGCACCACATCGAACTGCCGATCCTCCTCCAGCAGCATGTCCGCCCAGCCCATGGCGTCGAGCCAGAAAAATCCCCGCGTAAAATCGGTGAACCGGGTCTGGTTCGAAAGCATGAAGCCGGTGTCCGTCAGGCAGCGGGCATGCTGGAACGGCATCGCATGCTCCCACTTGAGAAACTTCCTGTAGTAGTCCGCATCGGCGGGATCGCGCATGATGAAGTCGGTGAACCAGATCGAATTCTTGAGGCACTGGCTGAGCGCCCAGGCGAAGTAGACCCCTTCCTTGCTGCGCTGCTCGCGATTCAGGCTCCACGTCGGAATGCCGTAGTAGTTCCCGATCGACGCCCGCATCTTTCCGAAGCGCATCCAGGGCCGCCAGCCGGCAAAACAATCCGCATTCATCACCTCCCAGCCCACAAAGGAACTGAAATAGGCCGCCTCGTTTGCCAGGTTTATCCCTCGCCCGGCCACGCGCGGATCGCTGTGGTCGCTGCAATAGGTCAGAACAACCGCTTGGGGGTTCACCTCCCGAATCGCTTTCAGAAGCCTGCTCTTGATCCGGGGTTTGATATGGGATTTGTAGCGGGCAAGGTTCCGTTGCGCGGCACCGGTCTTTTCCTGGATTTCATACGGCATGGGTTCGCCAAGCTTTTCTTCATAGAGCCGCCGGCAATCGTTGCAGCCGCAAGCGGCGGCGCCGGCCATGTCCAGCTCGTCGAGCATGTAGCCGTCCACCCCGCTGATGCGCTGGAACTCCTGCAGGTATTCGCTGTAGAACTTGATAAACTCCTCGTTGTTCGGGCAGATCCAGCGCCAGATTTCGCCCGTCCGGACGTCCTGCTGCATCCAGTCGAGATGATCGAGCAGGAACTGGTTTGCCTTCACAAAGGGAATCGTGATTTCGTGGTGTTCAATCACCTTGATGCCGTGCTTGTGGCAGGCATCTGCGATGATTTTCGCGTTTTGGGCAATCTGCCGCCACTCCTCGGGATAGTTGAGGCGGAAATGCCGGCCGCTCAAGACAACGACATCGGTTCCCATGCCGGCCAGCCGTTTCGCATACGCCTCCGCAAGAACCGGATCGGCCATCGCGGCCCGGTCATACATGTTGTCGAAAACCGAAGCGCAGTTTGCGTTGTAGAAGTTGGTGTTGACCGCCTTGTACTGCCGATCCAGCGTCCCGGCACTGATCGAGTTGGCGGCAAAAAGGTTGCCGGCAGATGCACCCAGCAACAATAAGAAAACCCAGCATTTCTTTCCCATTCCATGAACTCCTGATTCTAAAACCGAATGTAAATATTAACGTTAAACCTTTGCGTGCAAAAAAAACCGGCCCCGCCCTCGGCCAAATTCACGATCCCTTGTCTTGCTGATCTGCGATGAAACTCCTACATCTTCCGAATTTAGTCAAGACAGGAAACAATGGAAAACCTCCGGTCGGAATACCGGAACACCGATTTTCAACGCCGCGTTCATCTTTCTAAAAAAAACAGGCACCCCGAAACCCCGGGATGCCTGCCGTATCTTTTCCAGTTTGAACAATGCTCCGAACGCTAGATGCGGAACCTGCGGACTACCAGCGCCGCAAGAGAACCGAGACCCAGCAGGCCGAGCGTGGCCGGCTCGGGAATAGCCTCCAGTACCACGTTGTCAATATATGTGTTCGACTGCCATGCACCCACACCTGTAGACATGACTTGAACTCCATGGACACCGCCGACCAGATTGCGGAAGTCAAATTCCGTTATCGTTCCGCCCCCGGAAGTCAGCGCCGCACCATCCAGCGTTCCC
>JBDLHZ010000356.1:0-2693 GCA_039715135.1 Verrucomicrobiota bacterium | reverse complement strand
GCAGGGGCAGTCGTAGGAGTGGAGCTGCCGAATGCGGTTGACCAGTTCGTCTTTCCGGCTATTGGAGGTTTTGAGCACAAGCGCAACCTCATCGCCTTCGCACACCTTGCCCTCCCACCAATAGACCGACCTGATTGCACCCAGCATATTGGCGCAGGCCGCCAGACGTTCTTCAACGACCGCGCGGGCAATCCGCTCCGCCTCGTCTGCATCCGCCGCCGTCACATAAACAAGGAAAACATCCAACGTTCCACCTCCAACCTTCCACATCCTACTCGTTTCTCCATTGACCTTCCACGCCGAGGAAAAGCCGGTCGGCTTCAGGCACACCCCAGCCATTGGGCGGATAGGTGTGGGGCGTGAGTTTGTCGAGATTATCCAGAATGGGCTGCACGACGCGCCATTCGGCTTCGACCTCGTCGGAGCGGGTAAAGAGCGTGGAGTCGCCGTGCAGCGTGTCGAGCAACAGGCGTTCGTAGGCCTCGGGCAACGCCTTGTCCCACGTTCCGGAATAGGAAAAATCCATCTTCACGTCCTCGACGACAAAGCGCATGCCCGGCCGCTTGGTGCCCACCTTCAGAAAGATGCCCTCGTCGGGCTGGATGCGGAAAATGAGGGTGTTGGGCTTGATATGGGTAATATCGCATACATCCCCTTCGCATTCGACATGCTGGAAGAGCTGAAGCGGCGGCACCTTGAACTGCACCGAAATCTCGGTGGTCTTCTTCGCCATGCGCTTGCCGGTGCGCAGGAAGATGGGTACGCCTGCCCAGCGCCAATTATCGATCTCCAACCGCAGGGCCGCAAAGGTTTCGGTCTGCGAATGCGGATCGATCCGATCCTCCTCAAGATAGCCCTTGATCTGCGAACCGCCTTCGCCGACGGCGGCACCATACTGCCCGCGGCAGACGGCATCGGAAACATCCTTGCGAATATCGAGCTTGGCGGCCGTGAGTACCTTGAGTTTTTCGTTGCGGATCGCCTCGGCGGAGAGGTCGCCCGGCGGCTCCATCGCCACGAGGCAGAGCAACTGCAAAAGGTGGTTGGTAACCATGTCGCGGATCGCGCCATATTCGTCGTAGTAGCCGCCGCGCGCACTTTCCATTCCGACCGTTTCCGCCGCCGTGATCTGGATATGGTCGACATAGCTGCGGTTGAAGATCGGCTCGAAAATGGCGTTGGCGAAACGGAACGAAAGAATATTCTGGACGGTCTCCTTGCCGAGGTAGTGGTCGATGCGGTAGATCTGCGATTCATCAAGGTGGCGCAACAGCTCGGCATTCAACGCCTGCGCGCTTTCAATATCCTTGCCGAATGGCTTCTCGATCACTACGCGCGTCCAATGGGCACCGCCCGGAACCGCAATCAATTCGGACTGCTTGAGCAGGTCCACTGCCGTTTCGAACAATGATGGCATGATGGAGAGGTAGTAGAGCCGGTTTTTGGGATGGATCCCCTCCTTCCGGAACTTTTCCTTCAACTCCACATAGGCGGCCGGGCTGGAAATATCGCCCCTGTGGTAGTGGATGTGCTCCACGAAACGCGCGATAGTTTCATCGTCTGTGGGAATGCGCGAGAATTCCTTGACCGCCTCGGTCATCATGCCACGAAAGACGGCGTCGTCGTAGTCGCGCCGGGCAAAGCCGACGATGGTGAATGTTGAAGGAAGCAGATCCTGGGCATAGGCGATGTAGAGCGCCGGGATCAGCTTGCGATGCGTCAGATCGCCCGATGCGCCGAAAATGACGATGGTTACCGGATCATTCACACGGCACTCACCAATGATTCCTTCTGCAGCCATGGCGGTTTTCCTTTTCGCTTTTTGATTTCCTAAAAACAATATTCCGTTGCAGTGTAGGCCGTGGTTCTTTCAATGAAAAGGCCTCGTTGCCTTTCCGCTGGCCGCATGCCCCCTGCACACAGGGAAGCACGCCCTACAACGCCCTGCCAACAAATTCCACCGCAGATGGGCTGTGCCCATGTCCCCTTTGTAGAGAACCTGCCGGAAACCCACAATTCAAAAACAACACGTATCCCGAATCTCGCATCCCGTTTCAAATCACCACTCTAAAATCACATTGCGGTTGCCCGCTTTTCCCGCTACTTTGTTGCCAGCTTTATGAGAATCCTGAACCGCTACCTGTTCCACAACCTGCTGAAGCCCATGCTCTACCTGATCGTGGCGTTTTCCCTGCTTTTCATCATTGGCGACCTGATGGATAACGCGGACAACTTCTTCGAAGCCGGCACAAGCTTTTTGGGCATGGCCTACTACTACACCTTGCGCCTCCCTTCCATGGTCATCATGATTGTGCCGGTCTGTCTGCTGCTCGCCGTACTCTACAGCCTCTCAACACTTACCCGCCACAGCGAAATCACCGCCATGCGAGCCAGCGGCATCAGCATCTACCGCATTATCCGTCCCTACATGCTCATGGGCATTATTTGCCTTGCCATCACTGCCGTCGTCAACGAATACACCGGCCCAAAGTTTGCCTACCGCGCCGACCAGTTTGTCGAAACCCAGAAGCACGCCGAAGACGAGGTCTACTCCGAGCGCATCGCCTTCAATAATCCCGTCGCAAACCACATTTGGTACATCAAGCAGTTCGACACGAGAAGCTACGCCATGCAGGGGATCGAACTTATCCAGCGACGCGCAGACGGAACCGACCGCACCAAGTACAACGTTT
>JBDLHZ010000355.1:0-2707 GCA_039715135.1 Verrucomicrobiota bacterium | reverse complement strand
CAGATCCCCAGCTTACTACAGAGCTTATGCGTCACTAAAAACATCATCAACATACTCGCAAAGGCAGTGGTAAACCACCATCCCGGCTTCCTGAATGTGGGGGGTAAAGGTTGACTGGATTTCGATCAGGACATCCGCTAAATCCGCCAGTGCGCCACCGCCCTTTCCGGTCATGGCGATAGTATCCATTCCGATGGCCTTGGCGGCGTTGAACGCCTCGATCACATTTTCCGAGTTACCGGAGGTTGAAAACCCGAATGCAATATCCCCCTGTTCCGCATTGGCCTGAAGCTGACGGGCAAAAACCTGTTCGTAGCCATAGTCATTGGCAAGACTGGTCACCGTTGCCGCATCGCAGACCAGCGCCTGTGCCTTTAAAGGGCGACGCTCCTTAAGAAAACGGCCATTCAGCTCGGCGGCAACATGCTGCGCGTCGGCCGCCGACCCACCATTACCAAACAAAAATATTCCACGCCGATCCAGACAAGCGGATTGCATAAGCTGTGCCGCACGGGTGATGGCATCCTCGCCCTGTTCCAACGTATCGCGCAAGACCTGTTCGATTTCCTGAAAGCGTTTTCCCAACAGTTGATTCATTATATAGACTCCTTAAGCAAATCGTCGGGGGTAAGCGTTACTGTCCCCAACCTCTGCACCGCCAACGAGGCGGTATAATTGGCAAACCCGGCGGCGTCCACCAGATCCAGCCCAGCAACCAATCCCAATGTAAGGCAGGCCCGCACCGTATCCCCGCACCCGCAAGGATCCACAGCCTCCACCTTCCGCCCCGGAACATGCTCTGCCGTTTCCCCATCGTACACCAGCATGCCTTCCGCCCCGAGCGTTACCACAACATTCTCCGCACCGAGCAGGTCGTGGATCTTACGAAGCGACTCCTCTTTCCGGTACGGGTCGAACCCGCTAGAAATCTCACAGGCCTCTTTCAGGTTGGGAGCAACCACGGTGGCGTTGGAAAAGATCGCTGCATTGGGTGGCTTGAGATCCACCACCACCGGAATCGACCGGTCGCGGCACAACGAAATGATGGACTGCGCGTTCTCCGCCGTGAAAAGCCCCTTATTGTAGTCGCTGAGAATCACAGCGTCTACGTGGTCCAGCAACTCCCTGAATTCATTACAGACGGCCCGCGCAACCTCAGGTTCGATCTTATGCGTCTGTTCATCATCCCGCCTCAACACATACTGATCGTCGATATAGAGTCGGGCCTTGATCGTGGTCATTCGCGATCCGTCACGAACGAACCGGTGCTTTACGGAAGTCTTGTCGCACAGCCGTTGAACCTCTATGGCATTCCCATCGTTGCCGCAGATGGAGAGGAAGGCGGTTTCCACCCCAAGCGAGGCAAGGTTGGCAGCCACGTTTCCCGCACCGCCAAGCATCCGATCCATGCGGTGCGCGGTGTAGATCAGCGTATCCGGGCGCTCCGGCGATGGCCGGCTGTGCTTGGTATAGCAAAAGTCGTAGGCATCGATCATGGCATCGCCAACAACGAGGATCCGACTTTCCCGGGCATGCTTGAGAATCTCCTCAACATGCTTAGTTTTCATTCGTCTCTCCATAAACCTTCAAAACTTTCTCGATGGTTCCCGTGGTGGAACGTCCCTCCACCATTTTTGCCAGCACTACTTTTCCGCCGGCAGCCTCGACTGCTTCGCGGCCACTCACATAGTGCGCCCAGTCCTCGCCCTTCACCAGCACATCCGGCAACAGGGCCTCGATGAGGGTGACCGGCTCATCCTCATCAAAAAGGACAACATAGTCGATGCATTCCATCGCGGCCAATACTTGTGCGCGATCCTGTTCGCTATTGATTGGCCGGTCGTCGCCTTTGTTTCGCCGGACAGATGCATCCGAGTTTATTCCCAGCACCAGCACATCGCCTTGCCGGCGCGCAAAATCGAGATAGGTGACATGGCCAGAATGAAGAATATCGAAACATCCGTTGGTAAACACCACGGTTTTGCCTTCCGCCTTCAGCCGCGCCCGCTCGGAAACCATCGCCTCTTTCGTCAGAATCTTGTCGTTGCAGTTTCTCATGGTTCATCCCTTTAAATTGGAAGCTCCAGCAATGCCTCAAGCGATTCCACCGCATGGGTGCTCGATGGCGATGGCTCCGTTCCCAGCAGCACTCGGCTCGGAATCCCCGCCGCCTTGGCCGCCTGCATATCGCTTTCCTTGTCGCCAATCATCCAAGATGAAGACAAGTTCAGGCCAAGCTCCTCTTTCGCCTGGAGAATCATTCCTGGCTCCGGCTTCCGGCAAGAGCACCCCTCTTCGGGACTGTGTGGGCAACTGTATATCGCCGTAATTTCAACCCCCTCATCGGCAAACCGTTTCAGCATCCAAGACGTAAGCTTCTGGAAATCCTCCTCGGTGTAGTATCCACGGCCAATACCCGACTGATTGGTTACCACGACCAACAAATATCCCTTGGAAGATAGACTCCGCAGCACCGAGAAAACATCCGTCATAAATTCGAAATCCTCGACACAGGAAACATACCCGCGATCAACATTGACCACCCCGTCGCGATCAAGAAAAAGCGCCCGCCGTTCGCCTTCCGGTCCTGTTTTGTCATGCATTACTTTTCCACCTGCCCTAAAGAACTCCAACCAGACATAAAAAACTTCAGAGGTACGCTACCAACGCGTAGGGGGGAAATAAAGGTTTTCCTCGTTCCCCACCC
>JBDLHZ010000354.1:0-2713 GCA_039715135.1 Verrucomicrobiota bacterium | reverse complement strand
TTCATCTTCGGCCGCTCGACCGCCTTGGGCGGCTCGAATTCGACCTCCTTCTTCTTCACCACCGTAAAGACCACCAATGCACCGGCAAGAAAGAAAAGCGCGGCATGGATCGCGATGCTCAGCAGCACCGCACTAGGCATGCCCTTGGTTAGCTTTTGTTTTCCAGGCGATCGTTTCTTCATATTCATTTGTCCTGCGTAGCTTCAGCGAAGCGGGATCCCTTGTGATACATCCCGACAGCGACCCCGACCCCTTCCGTCCGATTGGCTCATAGAGCCAACACTACAACAGCGCACTGGAGTCGGCTCTATGAGCCGAAAGACCATGCGCCATTTCATTCGCGTGATTCGCGCAATTCGCGATCCCACTTCTCCATTTATTTGATCACGAATTGCGCGAATCGCACGAATTTTCCCAACAATCCATTCCGCCAAACATCCAGCCCTCCAGCAATCCAATTCGCGTTCCTACGGAGCGATTTCGACGTCCAGACGGTAGAAGCCCTGCGATTCGGCGCTGTGCACCGTGTCGGTGTAGGAGCCGCCGACATAGTCGTCCTGAAGCACGGCAAAACCATCGAGCAGGTTCGAGGTCCAGTAGACCGTGTAGGCACGCCCGGGGGCTTGCTCCCATTGGAGGGTATGGCCAAGGCCCGTATCCACAACAAAACCTGAAACGCCGAACCAAGCCAATGGGTCGGTCGGATCGAATCCGGCAATATAGGCTTCCCAAACGGTATTAACGCCGTTCGAAGAGATGCTGGCCGGATCGGCATCCGCCAGCCCGGCGAAGTAGCGCATTTCCCACCAGTCCGGCAGGGTGTCGTAGTCGCTGTCATTCATCGTCCCTTGTGCGGAAACGGAAATTTCATCGATGTACGATCCGGTGCCGGCCGGGTCGTCGTCCACCAGAACCAGCCCAGACAACCTGGCCTGCGCGGAATAGAAGGGCAACCCGCTTGCGGCCGGCGCGCCGTCGACGTCGATGCTCCACGTCTGCGCGGCATAGTCGCAGGTCACACCGAATTCGGTCCAGGCGTTGGTGTCCACGGCAACGGCCAATTCGACGGGCGCGGTATTGCTGTAGACCACGAGATTCAGGCTGGAGTTGACGTAGAACACGGCGGTTGCGTTGGCCGGAATCGATGTCGGTGCCCCACTGGCCTCGGGACGGATATAAACGGTTGCCAGCACATCCGTGAGGAATGCGGTGTCCCTGAACGGCTGGGAGGCCAAGGCATCCTGCAACTCAAGCGCCTGCGTACCGGCATATGCAATACTGTCCTGCACCACGGCTCCGGGATCGGCGCTCCAGCCGTGCTGACCGTCCAGTGCACCGAGGATGCCGGCATTGGCTGCATTGTTTTCGAAGCCCTCGTCAAACAGCAGAAGCATCGCCTTCGTCATGGAAATATTGTCCACCATGGCATTTCCCTTCGCTGCAGTATTGCCCGTGCACTGCACCTCGATGCTGTTCAGGGAACTGGCGGCAGTGCGAAAGCCAAAGGTTGTCGCCCCGCCGCTGGCGGCGGTGATGACAGCGCCATCCAGCGTTCCGGAAAAGGTGCCGGCAGAGGCATCGAAGTTTATGCTGATCGTCTGGTCGCCCCCTATACCCGTCATGTCGATGGAGTTTATTGTCGCAATCAGCGTGGCTCCATCATAGAGATAGAGGGTTCCGGTGGAGTCGGCGCAAAGCTCGACGGCCATGGTTGCGCCATTGCCGGCGCGCATCCAGAAATCACCCGAATTGGGGGCCGAAAAGTTGTTGAAATCGATGGAAAACGATCCCTTGGTGGCACTCTCCGATGAATTTTCCCAACGGGCCTTTCCTCCGGTCGTGCTGGTGCTGGTATCGCTGACATAAAGCAACCTGTTGCCGGAGGGGCCGATATAGGTATCATAATCATCCACCCGAAGGAAGGGTGTCTCGATGTAGCTTGCCCCAATGTCGGAGGCCAGCGAGACCGCGCCGGCCGTACGGCTTTGAAAATCCTCATTGATGAGTATCTGGCCGAACGCCGATCCCTGCGCGACCACCAAAAGGAGGAGACTGGATACCCATTTCATACTTATCGTTCTTTTCATGCTCTGTTCCTCAATAGTCCCACACGGCATCGCTAAAGGATCCGTCTGGCCAGGTGCTCCACGAGGCCTTGTTGTTGAATTGCTCCAGCTTCCAAGGCTCCTGCCCGGAAACCCACCAATAGCGATCGTATTGGTAGTCCTCCTCGATCCCCATGACCAGATTTGGAATCACGGCGCTTAGCATCCAGCCGCTGCCTTCGATGGAGACATCGACAACGCCATTGGTGACCACTGCCGGGATATAGACCGAGCCCATGCGGTTGCTTGAAACCACCGCACTCACAGGCATGGAACCGTTGACCTGCACATCGACGCTGTAGTCGCTGCCGGTGACACCTGAAAAGGCCAAGGAGGTCAATATCCTTCCATTGGGATGGTTGAACCTGAACGTCGCGTTTCCGCTGCCTTGCACCCCACTGGAAAGAAGCTGGCCCATCCCGTCTGCAGCGGCCTCGGCAAATTCCGTTACCTCCTGATCCGCAAAACCGCCGCCGGACCACGGCCCGGGAAGGACAACGCCCGCGGTATAGCTTTCAAAATCATCGTCAAAAAGAATGGCTGGCGTGCCGGAGGTGCGCTCAACCACGATATCGTCCACTCGATTGTTGCACCCGTCGTTGCTATGA
>JBDLHZ010000353.1:0-2757 GCA_039715135.1 Verrucomicrobiota bacterium | reverse complement strand
CGCTTGCCGCCGACCTTGTCGTGCATGATCTGGGCATCCGTATCGAGCGCAAGGAACACCTTCTCGCCCTTGCTGCGCACTCCAAACACATTGATTTCAGGCATGTTGAAGCCGATGCTGGCAGCATCGCCCAGCCCCGCATTGCCGACCGCGCCCAGCCCGCCCTTGATCCCGGTGATTTCCGGCATCTTGATGTCGGGCATGTTCTGCACCTTGGTCTTCACGACGATGCGCTGGCGCAGCTTTGGCTTGCGCTTCTGCTTCTTGATCTTGACCGGGACCTGAAGCTTCTTCGGCGGCATCTTCGGTCGGTTGACCTGCTTCACTTCAAACTTTTTCTCGTTCTTTGTGACCACCGTCACTGCTACAAACGTACCCGCGATCAAAAGCAGGATCAGGTGCAGGGCGATGCTCACCACTGCGGCGCTCGATTTCGAATGGTTGGCGAAAAATCTCTTTTTTACATTCATCCTATTACGTATACCTATATTTTTGTTTCCTCTCAACTTTTTTGTGCTTTGTTCTCTCCTCAAACCAAGTGCATGCGGAGGGAGCAGCAGGCCAGCCACCATGTCGAGACAGGTTTGTTATCCCTGTGGAGTGAAAAACCGCCTGATGCGCCCAGGGGGAAACCCGTAGACTTTCTTGAACACCTTCGAGAAATGATAGGGATCGAAAAAGCCGGTGCGAAAGGCAGCCTCCTTCACGCTGATCCGCTCGTTCTGGATCAGCAGAAAGGCTTTCTTGGCGCGTTCGCTGTGCAACAACCTCGTGGGGCTGGTGCCCAGTTCGGTCTTGAACAGATAGTTGATGTGCTGCGGGGAGGCATGAAACTCCCTGGCCAGCGTGCTGCGGGTGACCGGCTCGTCGAGATGCTCACGGATATAGCGAACCATTTCCTGCACACGGGCGGAGGGAGGGTTTGTTTCCACCAAGGTGCCAAGCGAGTGGATGCGGATCAATATTTCCGACAGGATGGCCCGTAGCAGTTCACTTCGCAATGGAGCAGGATGGAGGAAGGCTTCCGCACAACGCCGAAACCCATCGGCTAATTCGGGGTCGGTGGATGTCCGGATCCGCGCCAGCGCGCGGCCTTCTGGTTCAGGCAGGTCGCAATGGATGCAACTGATGGTTCCGGGGGATTCCAGACACTGGAGCGTATGCCGCTCGCCGGGAAAAATGGCCAGCAGCTCGTTTTCCTTTGCCTGGACGGTCTCCCCTTCCAGCTCGAGGGCAAAGGTGCCGGCGTGAATGAACACCAGCTCCGTATCGGGAATGGCCCGCGGCCCCCACGCATCGAAGGAATTGGCCGCTATCCGGTGGTTGGAAATATTCACGCGGGGCAGCGTAAACTCTATATTATCATTTTTCATCTTACTTTCGTACATTTTTATCAGATTTCCATCCATTGCGTCAATGGACAGTGGAAAGTATAAACGACCCTGTTGAGCCTCTTGAAAAACCTGCGCATCCATCTCCGCGCTGCTTCGATGGAACTACATAGGGCACTTATCCTGGAATACCTATGTAGTTCACTCGAAACAAAGTGAAGAGTGAAATCTTTGGTTTTGCAGGCGGATCCATTACATAAACATTTGCCGATAAATATAGGAGGAATCCCTATGAACAATAGAGCGTGCGTTAAGTCGATTCTACATTACGAAACCTTTGATCGGATGCCGATCGTCCATTTCGGGTTCTGGAACGAAACCCTCCAGAAATGGCATGCCGAAGGGCATCTGACGGAGGAGGAATCCAATACCGCCCATGAAGGTTGTCTTACCATCGACCAAAAGCTGGGCTTCGATTTCAACTGGTTCAGCACCTTTTTCTACCATGGCTCCATTTGGCCCAACTTTGACCGCGAGGTGCTGGAGACCATGCCGGACGGCTCCATGAAAGTGATGAATGCCTACGGTGTCGTTGAGCTGGAAAAGCCTGGAGCCGGAAGCATCCCGATGGAGATCGAGCATACGCTGACGGACCGAAAATCGTGGGAGGAGCACTACCTTCCGCGCCTCCAATTTTCGGAGGGGCGCATCCAGCAGTCGCTGGTGATGAATCCGGATGACGGCACACACAAGGTTTTCTCGGAAGGCGGACTGGAGGTACTGAAGGACGAGACCCGCTCGCAGCACTACGGTCTTTATTGCGGCAGTCTGATGGGTGATATCCGCAACTGGCTCGGCGTAACCAACCTCAGCTACCTGCAGGTTGACGACGAGGAGCTTATGGAGGAAATTGTCAACACTGTGGCCGATCTGGCCTATCAGAATACCGAATATATTCTAAACACCGGCGCGAAGTTTGACTTTGCCCACTTCTGGGAGGATATGTGCTTTAAGAACGGCCCGTTGGTTTCACCCGCCTTTTTCAAGGAGCACATCGGCCCGCACTACAAACGGATCACCGACTTGCTGCTAAGCCATGGCATCGACATTGTTTCCGTCGATTGCGATGGATGGATCGACGCCCTGCTGCCAATATGGCTCGAGAATGGAGTCAACACCATGTTCCCAATCGAAGTCGGAACATGGGACGCTTCCATTGCCCCGTGGCGCGAACAATACGGCCGCGACTTGCGCGGGGTCGGCGGCATGAACAAAACGGTGTTCGCCAAGGATTGCGCGGCGGTTGACCGGGAGATCGAACGGTTGAAGCCGCTGGTGGAGCTGGGCGGCTACATCCCCTGCCCCGACCACCGCATCGCGCCCGATGCCGAGTGGGACAACGTCCGCTACTACTGCGACCGCATGC
>JBDLHZ010000352.1:0-2788 GCA_039715135.1 Verrucomicrobiota bacterium | reverse complement strand
CTTCAACTGCGGATCGGTTTCGACATTGATCGCATCGTAAAGCTGAACGTTCTGCTGCGTACCGCAGGTCGGACAGGAAATATTGACTGTTTTGCTAATGCTCATGATTCGGGGTTCGGGATTCGGGATTCGGGGTTCGGGGTTCGGGGTTCGGGGTTCGGGGTTCGGGGAGTTGTCGCGATCAGAATCATTCTGTCCATAATTATTCTGTCAAAAAATCGGCTTTTAGCCGCTCGTCGTTGAGAATGGCGTGGTACTGGTGTTCCAGATCGGCGATTTCACGCTGCCAGAACATCTCGCTCCCCCAGTCCGGAAAGTTGGACTGGAACTTGAAATCGTCCACCTGCGTGCTGCACCAAGCGAGAAAATAGATGATGCGCATCGCCCGCAGGATTTCGACGAGCCGCAGCGAATGGTCGTCGAACTCCATGAACTGCTCATAGCCTTCGAGAATCAAGTTGATCTCATACCGGGCGCTATTGGCATGGTCGGGCAGCAACAACCAGATATCCTGCACCGGCGGCCCCATCACCATGTCGTCGAAGTCGATCACCATCAGCCCCTCGTCGGGCCGCTCAAGGATATTGGCGCGATGGCAGTCGCCATGGATGCGCTGTAGATCGACCCCTTCGAATTCCCGCAAGGCGATCTCGACAATGCGGGATGTCACATTTTTGAAGCGGTCGGCTTGGTGCGGCGACATGAAACCGCCATCAAGCAGCATTCCAATCTCGGGAATCGTGGTTGTTTCCGGATGCATCCGCAGGCGGTTCCCGGCCACCCGCCGGCTTCCAGCCAGATGGATTCGACCGACCAAGCTACCCAGACGCCGCCAACCTTCATCCGTATGCAGATCCATTTCGCGTCCCGAGCGTTTCGGGAACACGGAGTAGAGAATGCCTTCGTATTCGCCGATCGTACCTCCGCCCGCAAGTTCCATCGGTGAAACCACGGGTATTTCGTCGGTGGCGCAATCGAGCACAAAGTCGTGTTCGTCCTGCAAAGCCTCCCTTGCCCAGCGGCCGGGGCGATAGAACTTGGCAATCACCCGCTCTCCGGAAACGGGCTGGAGTTCGTAGACGCGGTTGATGTAGCTCGGCAGCGGAGCGGTCAAACCGGTGAGCCCGCAGTCCATGCCGGATTCGATCGCATCGAGAATGCGGTCGGGAGTCAGGTTGTCAAAACTTGCGTTCATACTTCCAATGCTTGGAAAAGATGTTCGGCGTCCTCGAACGAGTCCACAATGATGTCCGGATTTTCCGCCTCCAGCGTGGCGCGGTCGAACTGGCCGTTGCAGACGGCCACGGAAACCATACCGTTGGCGCGGGCGGCTTCGATATCGGAGGGGGTATCACCCAGCAGAAACGAACCTTCCGGGTTGCTCGCGCGTTCGAGTGCCAAGGCCGCCATGCGGATACGGTTGCCGTCGTCGTCGCCAAAACCACCGATATCGCTGAAATAACGGTCGATCCCTCCGTGCCTGAGCTTGAGATAGGCACAGGCGCGGACGTTGCCGGTCACCAGTCCAAGCCTCCAATGTTTGGAAACGCGCTCAAGAAATGTTTCGACCCCCGGAAAAACCGTTGGGGGAACCTTGGCCATGTTGGCGTCGAGAAGACCGGGAAGCAGTTCAAAGACCCGGCCGGTCCTTTCGGGGTCGGATTCAACGCCGTTCTCGCGGGCAAGCTGTTCGACCACGCCGATATCCGTCGCCCCGGCAAAATTGATGTGCGCCATCTCGACGGGTACGCCGTAGGCGGATTCAAACGCCTCGCCAAACGCAATGCGGCCGGAGCCCTTGGCATACAGCAGCGTTCCGTCGATGTCGCAGAAGATATAGCGGCTTCGAGCCGTCATCGCGCCAGGCTAGTCGACGAGGTCGATCAGCTCGTTGATCGCGTCGGCATTGGACGATTCCTTCGGCGGACGCTCCGGCTTCGGCTCATTGCTTGCCTTCGCCTGCTTTTGCTGGCGACGGCGGGATGGACGGTTTCGGTTGCTACGATCGCCACCACCGCGCTCGGAACGGTCGGAGCCATCGTTATCGTTCCCGCCAACATCGAAGGCCTTGCGGAACGTGCTCACGCGCATCGTCTTCATGCCGCTCCCGGCAATTTTTTCGATGGAGGAACCCTTGGAGACCAGAATTGCGCCGGAACCCTTGGACCGGGCGATTTTTGCCACATATTTTGCGTGCGTCTCCGGCGACTTGCTATAGACCACCATGATTTCCTCGAACTTCTTTTTGGCAGGTGCCTTGTGAAGCGGACTCCCGGTCAGGACAACCACCATGCCTAGCTTCTCGCGCTGCGCGAAGCGCGAAAGGCGGCGAAGAAGCTGCAGCTGGCTACGAGGTGGAATTTTGCCCTTCATTCCAAGGGCTTCGTTCAATGATACTCCATCAACAATAACAACGGTCTTGCTTGGCTTAAACAGGCTAAATAAACCCATAATGTATTCCTTTTGTTTGGTTTTCACTGTTCCATGCACATACACCGTCGTCTCGGCCACAAGCGTCATGTTTATGTTGCGGCGGTATTGGCGGTGTGTTGCCGTGCAATAAAAGGGCAAGAAGCTACAGCATGCCCAGGCTTTACGCAAGCCCGTATTTCCTGTCCCGGAGCCCAACAAAGAGCCTTCGGCAGCCAAGGCGAAACGTTGGGATAAAATTGCGCAAAGCGCCCTGGAGTGCGGAGACCCCGTCTCCGCTCTTTGCGGGTGGAAAGCGCCGACGGGGTCGGACGCACTCCAGATATCCGAAAAATCGAAGTAAAAAAGCTGCGCCATA
>JBDLHZ010000351.1:0-2814 GCA_039715135.1 Verrucomicrobiota bacterium | reverse complement strand
ACACTTTCGTGGTTGCTCGAAAAGGGTAAGGAACAATACAAGGTGGGCAACTATGATGAAGCCATCATGATGTTCGATGGAGTGCTTGCCATCGACAAATACAACGCCGATGCCATGGGCTGCCGGAAGCGCGCCGCCAAGCGCGTGGCCTCCAAGGAGGTCAAAAAGCAGAGCACAACCCGGGCGCAGGCTCTCTCCGACATTGATGCGGCATGGAACCCCAAGCCCAAGGTGCTTGGCATCGACGTGTCCAAGATTGCCGTTGCGCTGGATCCTGATCGGGAGGCGGTCGAGCGGGTAGTGGCTCGCCTAAAGGCCATCACCATTCCCAAGCTCGATTTTGCCGATGCCGGTATTGGCGAGGTGGTACGCTTCTTTGCGGAAACCAGCCGCAAGCAAGGCGGCGAGGACGTGGATATCCTGCTTGTCGGCACGGAGTCCGCATCGGGAAATAATGTAACCATCTCCGTTTCAGACATGAGCCTCTACGAGGCGTTGCAGTATGTGGTGGAAATGGCGGCACTCAAGTTTGAGGTGAAGCCGGGTCTCGTGGTCATCATGCCCGCCAACTATGTTCCCGCTGCGGCCATGGTCGCGAAGTCCTACGACATTGTACCCGAAGTGGGTGCCGACTTGGAATCGGTCGCCGATTCCGGCGGTGGGGCGGAAGATCTGTTCGGGGACACCCCTGTCGAGACCGCCACGGGGCCGGTCGATGTGGCGAGCTTTTTCTCCATCGTTGATTTCCCCGAGGGTTCCTCGGCCATCTATCAACCGCGCTTCAAGAAGCTATTCGTCAGGAACACGCCAAGGAGCCTCAAGGCGATTGAAGCGGTTCTGGCCGATCTTGCGGAAGAAGCCAGCAAGCAGCGTTCGCAGCAGGTTGAAATCGAAGCCAAGTTTGTGGAGGTTTCCGAAGGTGCCCTCGAAGAGCTTGGGTTCGACTGGAATGCCTACGGTAGCGGAACTGCGGCCAGTATGGAGCTGGATCCTCGGGATGCTAGAAATGGTACATATGATCCCGACGGAAATGGAATCTTTAACGACCTAAACACCGGGCAAGAGATTCTTGACAATGGCCTCGCGGGGGATGATCGCCCCGGCCAAAACCTCTTTGGCTCTGCCCAGCGTAACAATACGCAGGGATTTGAGGAAGTCCAAGACGGTCTTGTTGGGCTGATGGGGGGAAGCCCGGCAACGATGATGTTCGGCAACGGGGACGTTGATCTGAAGATTTCGGCCTTGGAGCAGGAAGGCACCGCCGATGTGCTTTCCGCACCGAGGGTGACCACCAAGAGCGGAACAGAAGCGATTATCCGCGTGGCGGAAACCCACCGCTATCCGCAGGACTATGATGTGGAAACCGGCCAAAAAACCGCACCGGTCGTGAAGCCGCAGGACTGGGAAGATTCCGATATTGGGATTTCGCTGAAGGTAATCCCGGTGGTCGATGCCGACACAGGCACCATTGATCTCGAGCTACACCCGCAAATCTTGAAGTTTAAAGGGTTCGAGGAGTATCTTGTTGGGTACGATGCATTTCCGGTAACGGATACGCTCACTACCGGGAGTGGGGAACCCTTAAAGGCCCAGATGCCCTCTTTCGAGCGGCGCTCCATCCAGACGCAGGTGACCATTTCCGATGGTAGCACCCTTGCCATGGGGGGCTTGCTGGACGAGCGTACCGAAACCTTTCGCGATCAGGTTCCGTTCCTAGGCGACATTCCATACCTTGGCCGCCTTTTTCGTACGGAGGGGTCGCGTTCCACCAAGAAAAACCTCGTGATTTTTGTGAAGGCCACCATGGTCGACCCCTTCGGGATGACTAATGCAGAACGCGAACTGGCTCGCCGCTAGTGGAGTATTTAAGTAGAGGGGAAGGAAAACGATGAAAATCCATATTTCAGTTTTATTGACTGTGCTGTTGGCCTTCGTGCAAATGGCTCGTGCCCAGGAGAGCGCTTCGGTGCCCGTGGAATCCAAGATGCTTGGGCAGTTGTTGGAAAAGGGCCTTGCCCAGTACAAGGCCGAACAGTACGACGATGCCATTAGGGTGTTCGATGCCATGCTTGCCATCGACGAATACAACAAGGATGCCGTGGCCTACCGGGAACGCGCCGCGAAGCGCATCGCCGCCAAGGAGGCCAAAAAGCAGGGAGCCAGCCGTGCACAGGCCATGGCCGAGCTCAATACGGCATGGAACCCGGAACCCCGTGTTTTTGGTGCGGTTCCCGAGTCCGAAGATACTGTCAGTCCCGACCAGCAGGCGATCGGTCGCATGGTGGCCCGCCTGAAATCCGTCACCATTCCGAGTCTGGACTTTAGCGATGCCAAGATCGAGGATGTGGCGTTCATCCTTTCGGAGGCCGGTCGCCGCCTGGGTGCTGCGGGCGAAGACGTGGACTTTGCGATCATGGGCATGGAGACTGCTCCGGAAGAGATACCGGTAAGCCTTTCCATTGCCGATATGAACCTCTACGATGCGATGCAGTTCGTGGCGGACATGACGTCCCTCAAGTTCGAGGTGGGGCCAAACGTTGTTTCCATCATGCCCGCCAACTATGTCCCCCCTTCGCAGATGATCACAAAATCGTACGATGTTATTCCCGAAGTGGGTGCCGATCTGGAATCGGCGGCTGATTCCGGCGGAGGGATGGGCGATTTGTTCAGCGATTCCTCATCCGGCGGAGCCTCTGCAGGGCCGGTCGAGGTGTCTGGATTTTTGTCCGTTGTCGATTTCCCGGTGGGGGCCTCGGCAGTTTACCAGCCGCGCTTCCACAAGCTGTTTGTAAAAAACACGTCGAAAAACCTCAA
>JBDLHZ010000350.1:0-2875 GCA_039715135.1 Verrucomicrobiota bacterium | reverse complement strand
CAACCTAAGAGGGTTGGTCTTCGAAAACATGCGAAATTCCGAAAGGAAGCGGGCTTTCCAATCCAGATGTAGCGCGGGCTTCCATTCCGATGGAGCCCGTAGAGCTTGAAAATGGACATTCTTGCGAAAAGCGCGCTTCACGTGACCACGTTGGCACGCCACGTGAGCCGCGTTTGGACACGGCAACGTGGCCTGCACGCGGTGGAACGTGACGTGGCCCGCAGACGGGAAGCACGCGCTACACCGACTTGTGGGTTTGTATATGGTTTACAAAATAGCTTAGGTTGACGCGCATGCCCAAAGGGGAAAATAAAGGACAAAAACCATTTTCAGCATTTCAACTGATACAAGCCTACTTCTGGAGATGGGGCATCGAGGTCAACTTCAAAGAGGAGAAGCAGCTCTTCGGCGCCGGCCAGGCCCAGGTTCGCAGCGCATCAAGCGTCTCGACCGCCCCGGCCGTCTGCATCACCACCTACGCCGCCTTGCTTCTCGCAGGAATACGTGCCTACGGCTTCCATTCCAACCCGGATCTCGACCGCGCCGCCTACCGGCAAAAACACGCCACGCCCCACCTCGAAAAAATCAAAGGCATCCAGGATGCCGAACGTCCGCGCCAGCTTCCGCAAAGCGATCAACTACACCCATGAACGCTGGGAGCCGCTCAACCTCGAACACGACACGCTTGAAATCGACAACAACCTCGTCGAGAACGCCATCCGGCCCACTGCCATCGGCAAGAAGAACTTCCTCTTCTTCGGCAGCCCCGACGCCGGCCAGACCAGCACCGTCATCCACAGCCTCATCGAGACCTGCCGGAAGCTCGGCATCAACCCGTGTCCGACTACCTGCGCGAAGTACTCGAAGCCCCGCCGACGATGAAGCAGGCCGAAGCCGTCGACTGGACACCCGCCCGCTGGAAGTCATCCCGCGAAACACAGAGCGCATAGCCATGTCAAGGGGGTACCCGAAAAGACGCATACGGACAAACTCATCCATTTCCCTTTCCAGCCCTCTCGCCGACATTCGCAATCCTTTGCAAATCAATTCCATAAGAAGCCATTCCCCCTATGGTAAACAAGATTCGATCTGGTTCATCCTGTAATCCCGTCCCGCGAGTGAAACGACCGATAATGTGCAAAGCACATAATGGCCGAAGGCCATGGTTCAAACATTCCCTAATTTCTCCACTACCCGCAAAGCGATGATTTCCACGAGGGAAATAGTACCCGAAGGGGGCGGCTCAAATTCTACGTAGAACCGGCGAAAAAGCTATTCCGGAGCTTGCGACGCATAGATTCCCCACGCGAAATCATCCACGGCTAAAGCCGAGGTGTTCTGTCTTCGACCGCATAAAAAAAGGGAGGGCGCTCTTCGCGCCCTCCCATGCCTTTGCCAATGTAAAAAGGCGTGCTACTTCCTCAACCTGCGCAGCATAAGAGTGCCCAAGCCGGCCATTCCGAACAGGCCGATCGTTGCCGGCTCCGGAATGATGGATATGGTGGTGTACCCCACCAAGTCAAGGTCGGGGTCGTCCCAGGCAACCTGGAGGGTCTTGCCCGTGTCATCGGTGAGGATTTCATCGTTAAGCAGGGCGGCCATAGCGGTTAGCCGGTCTCCCCTCATGACGATCGTTGCGTTGTCCCTCAATATGATGTCAGCGTCTGTTTGACCATCAATTTGAATAACCACGTCATTGTTATACGATAGCGTCATCGAGGCATTGTCTTCAATGGCTATCAGGCCGCCGCCGGTCTCAAGCATATCAATACGGCTGGTATCCAGCAGACCGTTGCCTGTTACGTTGATTGTCCCGAAACCGCCAGTGGTTCCAAGCCTCATTATACCGGTGCCCTTAATCTCCCCTGCGATATTTATCGTGGTATTACCGGCAATTCCAGTTAATCCCCTGCCAATATCGTGAGCCGAAGTCACGGCAAGGGTCGTATTGAGCTGGGCGCCAACGGGTATGTCGAGCTGGCCGTGATATAGCGCAATCTTCAGTACAGTCTGGGTGCTCGACAGGGTGGATGCTCCGGACTCGTCGTCCCAGGCGGTGCCTCCGCCGAAAATGATAGTATCGCCACTGCCCGGCAAAACGGTTGCCGGAATTTCGGAACTAGCATTTATGGACCAGTTGCCCGCCGTTTCGTAAAGGCCGTCGCCATTGCCGTAACCGGCACCGCCAGTAGGCTCGTTTTTCCAGTGATAGCTGGCAGCCAGCACGCTACCTGCCATGGCAAACACCATTAGAGTTACTATCAACTTCTTCATTTTGTTCTCCTTATTCTTTCCATTCTTTTGGCGCCCCTGCGACACCCTGCCGCAAAACACAACGCCAAACCTTGTTCCCGTTGCAACAACACCGTGTAATTCCCCGAGAGACCCGTTTGCGGCCTTTTTCCGTTCCGTCCACAGCGGACGGTGTTTTTACTACGTTGTTTACAACGATGTAACTTAAAGCAGATAATCCTATGCACAGCAAGAAAAATTTTTGTTTTTTTCGGGAGGCTGCACATCAGCCCGTCTCGTTCAACCCCTCTCCCCGATCCTGAACAACGGACGAATGTGGCGTTCAAGCAGGTTTTCGCAAACATGGCGCGAAACGGTTTCCCGGTGCTGCCCCAAGGCGTCCAGATAGCGCGAACCCATTTCGGCGGCGATTTTGTACCCCACATGCAGGAGCTGGCGGAAATCGGGGTTGTAGTCGGCGCAGGC
Source organism: Verrucomicrobiota bacterium (assembly GCA_039715135.1). Lineage (GTDB taxonomy): Bacteria > Verrucomicrobiota > Kiritimatiellia > Kiritimatiellales > Pontiellaceae > Pontiella. The sequence goes on along the minus strand of JBDLHZ010000350.1, from coordinate 157 downwards.
CTGGTCGTGCCGGAGCGCGGCGGCATACCGCCGGCCTTCCCACGCATCCACCTCGTCTGCGGAGGGAAGGCGGCCGTGATCGATATCGATCACGTCGGCATAGGGGCCGCACAGCTCGTCGAAGCGCCCGAGCGCACTGCGATAGACCTCGCGCGCG